>JACFNR010000005.1:40223-61263 GCA_019454765.1 Trueperaceae bacterium
GCTGAAGGGCGGCCCCGCCCTCGTCGTGGTCGCTGGACCGTCTCAGGGCGCGCCCGGCTCAGGCGTCGGCCAAGCCCAGGCGCTCGACGATGCGCCAACCGTCGCGCCTGACCACGACGGCCTCGGGCAAGCGGAGCGACTCCCACAGCGTGAACGGATCCAACGAGTTGGCCCGCGCGAGCGCCAGGGCGATGACCGTGCCGTGCGTCACCACCGCCAGGCGCTTGCCCGGCCGCGCGGCCGAAGCCGCGTCCACCGCGGCAACGAAGCGCGCCCGCGCCTCCTCGGCCGTCTCGGTCCCGAACACGAGCACCCCGGGCCGCTCGAAGAAGCGGCGCAGCGTGCGGCGGTGCTCCTCCTCGTCGAGGTAGGGCGCCTTGCCACGGTGGTGCTCCTCCAGGCCCGGCGCTGCGCTCGCCTGGAGGCCGAGGACGAGCCCCAGCGTCCTGGCCGTCGCCAAGGCCTTGGCCTCTTGGCTGGCCACGACGGCGTCGAGTCGACCCAGGCGCGTGGGGTCGCCGGGAGCGGCCAACCTTACGCCGGCGAGGCCCATGCCGAGCGCCGCCGTCAGCTCCATGGCGCCCGGCGCCAGGCGCCACTCCCGTGACGGCGTCGTCCTGGAGGGCGTCGTCGGCGCGTGCCGCACCAACACCAGGTCGCCGACGAGGGCGCTCACGCCATGGCGTCCAGGGCACGTAGCGCCGCCGGGACCGCCACGCCGACCGGGGTGGCGGGCACGACGTCGCGCAGCGCATCCTCGAGCAACTGCGCGGCCGCCACCGCGTCGTAGCGGTCGGCGTACCCGAGCAGCGACGGCCGCAGCAGGGTGGGCGCGAGCTCGTCCTGGCCACCGGCCAGGGTCGCGCCCCGAGCGCGGGCGGCGCGCACGACATCGGGCGCGCTCACGCCCGCCGGCACGGCGAGGGCCGCCACCGCTGGGCTCGGACGCGCCGCGAACCGACTCATGCCGAGGGCGACCCCGGCCGCCAGCAGCGCCTCGTTGAGGGCCGCCCGCCGACGCCGGACGGCGTCCGGTCCCTCCTCGAGCAGCATGCCCAGGGCGACGTCGAGTCCGGTCACCAGCGACACCGCAGGCGTGTAGGCGGTCTGCCCTCGCGCCTGCTGGGGCCGTTCGCGCCGCAGGTCGAGGTAGTACGCCGCCGGCCGCGCCGCGGGCGCCCAGGCCCGCTCCGACAACCACACGAACGCGAGTCCCGGCGGCGTCATCACGCCCTTCTGCGAGCCGGACACGACGGCGTCGAGGCCCCACTCGCGGGGCCTCAGCTCGGCCGCGGCGAGGCTCGTCACGGCGTCGACGATGACCAGCGCCTCGGGGCGCTCGCGTCGCACGGCCGCCGCCACGGCCTCGACGTCGTGGAGCACGCCCGTCGACGTCTCGCTATGCACGACAGTGACCGCAGCCAGGTCCGCCGTGGCGCGGAGGCGCTCCGCGACGACGGCGATGTCGAAGTCGCCGCCGGGCGGCGCGCTCACCCTCACCACGGGGTGACCGAGCGCCTCGGCCATGGCGGCCCAGCGGGCGCCGAACTTGCCGCCCACCAGCGCCAGCACCGTGCCGCCACGGGGAACGGCGGTGGCGAGGGCCGCCTCGAAACCGGCCGTGCCGCTGCCGGTGACGATCAGCACGTCGTCCCCCGGCACCGCCATCACGTCGGCCAGGCGGCGCCGGGCGCGCGCGAACGTGGCGACGAAGGCGGGCGAGCGGTGGTGCTCCACGGGCCGCGCCAGCGCCTCGAGGACGGCCGGCGGCACCTCCACCGGCCCGGGCGCAAGCAGGCGCGGCCTGAACGCGCCGCGCGTCACAGGCGGACCAGCCGCAGGCTGCGGATCACGTCCTCGAGCCCGGCGAGGACCTCGAGCACCTCGCCTCGGGGGGCGCTGTCGAGCGTGACGACGAACATGGCCAGCCCGTGCTCGCTAACGCGCGAGAGCTGCATGCTGTTGATGTTCACGCCGGCGTCGCCCAGAACGGTGCCCACCCGCCCCACGGCGCCCGGCCTGTCGTAGTTCGTGCAGACGAGCATGACCCCCTCGGGCCTGATCTCCAGGTTGTAACCGTCGATGCTGGTGATGCGCGGCTTGCCGGCCAGGACGGTCCCGCCCACGCGCGTGGCGCCCGCGGCGGTGGTGACCGTCACGAGGACGTGGGAGGTGTAGCCGTGGTCGCGCCCGGAGGTCGTCTTGCTGACGCGGATGTCGCGGTCCCTGGCCAGGGACGGCGCGTTGACGTAGCTCGGCGGGGTGTCGAGGAACGGCTCCATCAACCCCTTGATGACGGCGGTGGCCACCGGGTCGGGGTCGCGGGGGAAGTCG
This sequence comes from Trueperaceae bacterium, assembly GCA_019454765.1. Lineage (NCBI taxonomy): Bacteria > Thermotogati > Deinococcota > Deinococci > Trueperales > Trueperaceae > Trueperaceae bacterium. The sequence continues at coordinate 42,558 of JACFNR010000005.1, forward strand.
CCGGAGAACTCGACCTCCACCGCCAGCACGCGCCCGTCCGCGAGCTGCGCGGCCGTGGCGCCGAGGCGCTCCCCCAGGTCGAGGAAGGCGCCGAGGGCCGACATCACCTGCGGCGCGAGGGCGGGCGCGTTCACGATGTCCACCGAGTAGTCGCCGCGCAGCACGGCGAGGGTGCGGCCGAGGATCTGCTCGCCGACGCGGTGCTGCGCCTCGCGCGTGTTGGCGCCGAGGTGGGCCGTGAGCACGACGTCGTCGCGCCCGAGCAGCGGGTGGTCGGCCGTGGGCGGTTCGAGGACGAAGACGTCGAGGCCGGCTCCGAACAGCTTGCCTGACTCGAGGGCGGCGAGGAGCGCGTCCTCCTGCACGATGCCGCCGCGGGCGGCGTTCACCACGACCGCCCCGTCCGGCAGCGCGGCCAGTTGCGCGGCCCCGATCATCCCCTTCGTCTCCGCCGTCAGCGGCGTGTGCACCGTCAGGAAGTCGGAGCGCGCCAGCATCGCCCCGAGGTCGTCGAACAGGGCGACCTTCAGCTCCTCCGCGCGCCGCTGGTTGATGTACGGGTCGTAGGCGGCGACCTCCATGCCGAGGCCCTGCGCGCGGCGCGCCACCAGCGAGCCGATGCGGCCGAGCCCCACCACCCCGAGGCGCGCCCCGTCGAGCTCCCTGCCGAGGTATGCGCGGTCCCAACGCCCCTGACGCACCAGCCGGTCGGAGCGGGCCACGCCGCGCGCGGCCGTGAGCATGAGCGCCAAGGCGAGCTCGGCCGCCGACACGTTGTTGGCCTCCGGGGCGTTGACGACGAGGATGTCGCGGCGGCTGGCCGCGTCCAGGTCGATGTTGTCGACACCGACCCCGCCGCGCCCGACGACCTTCAGGCGCGTCGCGGCCGCCAACAGCTCCTCGTCGACCTGCGTGCGGCTCCTCGTGATGATGGCGTCGTAGTCGCTTACGACCTGCAGTAGCTCCGAGCGGGAGATGCCGGCGCGGTCGTCTAGGGTCACGCCCGGTTCGGTGACGGCGCCAAGCTGGATGGAGTCGGTGACGAGGATCCGCGTCATGAACCGAGACTGTAGCACCCGGCGGCGGCGCGGGCGCGGCGAGCCGCGCGGCGGCTCAGCGGACGAAGCCCGTCACCGACCACCCGGCGGGGACGGGGAAACTGTCGACGCCGAGCACGTCCATGTAGAGGTCGCCCTCGAGCCGCACCAGGCTGGTGTAGCCGGCGAGCGCCGCCTCCAAGGCCACGCGGGCCTCGTCTTGCAGCTCGAGGAAGTCGGGGTAGAAGAGGATGTCGATGCGGGAGCTCTGCCCGGCGGCGAGGGGCACGGGGCTCATGTCCTCGGTGGCCATGGGCCAGTTGCCGAGCGTGAGCCCGAGGTCCTTGCCGTAGAGGAAGTAGCCGATCTCGCCCGGGTTGACGGCCTGGAGCACCAACTGCACCACGGGCACGTCGGGCCGCAGCATGAAGACGCGGCTCTCGGCCTCCGCCAGCCTGAGGACGGGGGCCTGAACCGTCTGCCGCGCCAGGGTGGAGCCGCTGACCAGGACCTTGTTGCGGGTCTCGTAGACGTGGGTCGCGGTGGCGAAGCGCACGACGCCCTCGACCCTGAACTGTAGCGGCCGGTCGGCGAAGGCGCGCGCCGCCGCCTTGAGGAGCTCGGCCTGGCCCGCCAGGCTGGTCGCGATGTCGAAGCGAAGGGGCGCCGTGGCGGCCCCCTCGAGGTAGACGTCCGGCGCCAGCGCGGCGCGCGCGACGGCCTTGCCCTCGAGGAAGACCACGTAGGAGACGCTCTCGAGCCTGACACCGAAGACGTTGGGGTTGCGCGCGAGCGTGCCGACCGTGAGTTCGAGGCGGCCACCGGCCCCCGGCGGGTCGAAGCGCTCGATGCTGGTCTGCCCCGGCACCAGCTCGAACTCGACCGGTAGCGTCGTGCCGATCTCCTCGACGGTGCGCACCTCGGTGCGAGGCGCGCAGGCCCCGAGCAGGAGCGCGAGGCACGCGACCAACGGGGCGCCACGCGTCAGCGGGTTCGACCGTCTAGCCACGCCCCGAGTGTACTATCCGCGCCGCGCGCCCGCCCCGGCGCCACCGGCCGCGGCGCCCCGCGCTCCCGGCGCGAACGGCACCAGGACCCCCGCCACGAACAGCACGGCCATGCCGTAGACGGCGCCCGCGACGGCGTCGGGGCTGTAGGCCCTGCTCTCCCAGGCCGGCGTGAGCATGAACGTGGCGAGGAGGTAGTAGACGACGGCCGCCCCCAGCGGCGTCGCCGCCACCCACCAGGGTCGTGAGGCGGTGAAGCGCCGGGCGAGGAGCGCGGCGGCCAGCGCGACCGCCAGGGCCGCCGCCCCGAAGCCGAACATGAGCGCGGGCGCGAGTCCGGCGCGGCCGGCGAGGACGAGGAGGTAGGCGGCGTGCGCCGCCAGCGGCAGCTCGGCCAGCACCGCGACCACCGGGAAGCGGCGCCTGCCGAGGGTCACGCGCAGGAGCGCCCCGACCGCCAGCCCGAGGAGCACCGCGAACAGCCCGAACCGCACCAGCAGCCTCACGTGTACTTCACCCCCGATGGCGAGCCCGATTGCCACTCCCGGCGTCCCACGTCAGATGACCTCCCTCACCATGACGGCGCGGCTCCGCCGCCTTAGCTCGAGCGCGAGGCGCTCCGCCCACGGCGCCGCCAACGCCGGGTCGGCGGCGAGCATCCGCTGCGCCAGGTCGCGCGCCGCCTCGATGATCGCGCCGTCGTCGACGACGTCGCCCACCGTGAGCTCGGGCAGCCCGGACTGGCGGGTGCCGCGCAGGTCGCCCGGCCCGCGCAGACGCAGGTCGAGCTCGGCGATGGTGAAGCCGTCGGAGTGCTTGACGAGGGCGCCGAGCCGCTCGCGCGTCTTCCGGGAGGCGTCCCCGGCGACGAGCACGCAGTGGCTGGCGTGTGCCCCGCGGCCCACGCGGCCACGCAGCTGGTGGAGCTGCGCCAGGCCGAAGCGCTCTGCGTTCTCGACGATCATCACGGTGGCGTTCGGCACGTCGACGCCCACCTCGATCACCGTGGTCGACACGAGCACGTCGAGCTCGTGGCGCCTGAAGGCGGACATGACCGCGTCCTTGTCGGCCGCGCCCAGGCGCCCGTGCAACAGCCCGATGCGCGCGGCGGCGGGAAGGATCTGCCGCAGGTCCTCCTCGAGACGCGTGGCGGCCAGCACCTCGTCGAGCGCCTCCGACTCCTCGATGAGGGGCGTGACCACGTAGACCTGCCGCCCCGCCTTGACCTGCTCCCACGCGAACCTGTACACCTCCAGCCGCTTGGGCGCCGGCACCAACATGGTCTTGACGGGCGTGCGGCCCGGCGGCAGGCCCTCGATGGTGGTGAGGTCCAGGTCGCCGTAACTGGTGAGCGCGAGGGAGCGCGGGATCGGCGTGGCGCTCATCACGAGCACGTCGGGCATGTCGCGGATGAGGGTGCGCCGCTGCTCGACGCCGAAGCGGTGCTCCTCGTCAATTACGGCGAGCCCGAGGTCGTGGAACTCGACGCCGTCCTGGATGAGGGCGTGGGTGCCGACCACGAAGTCGGCCTGGCCCGACGCGAGCCGCTCCCTCGCGGCCCGCCGCTCCCCCGCCGTCATGGCGCCGGTGAGCAGCTCCATGCGCACGTTCAGGGGGAAGAGGTAACGCTGCAGGTTGAGGAAGTGCTGCCGCGCGAGGATCTCGGTGGGCGCCATCAGCGCCGCCTGGGCGCCGCTACGCACCACGACGTAGACGGCGGCCGCGGCCACTGCCGTCTTGCCGGAGCCGACGTCGCCCTGCAGGAGCCGCGCCATCTGGCGGGGGGCGGCCAGGTCGGCGAGGATCTCGCGCAGCGCCCGCGCCTGGAACGGCGTGAACGCGAACGGCAGGACCGCCTCGAAGTCGTCGAGGTACTCCTGCCGCACCGCGAAGCCGCGGGCCTGGCGGCCCGGGTCGCGGCTGCGCAGCAGGGCGAGCTGCAGGAAGAGGAAGTCGTCGAACTTCAGGCGCCTGAGCGCGGCGGCCAGGGCCTCCTCGCCGTCGGGGAAGTGCGCACTGCGCACGGCACGGTCGAGCGGCACCAGGTCGTTGGCATCAAGGAGCGAGCGCTGCAGGTGGTCGGGGAGGGTGGGCATGGCGTCGAGCAGCCGCTTGGCGGCGCGGCGCAGGTAGGCCTGGCTCAGCCCCTGCGTGACCTTGTAGATGCCGACGATGCGGTTGAACGAGAGCGACTCCGCGTCGTCGTCGACCTCGAACCCCTGCACCACGATCTCGACCTGCCTGCCGACACGCTTGACCCGCCCGGTCAGCACGAGCCTGAGGCCCGGGAAGACCTGCTTCTCGAGCCACGGCTGGTTGAACCAGACGGCGGTGACGCGGCGGCCGTCGCCGTCGCTCAGCGCGGCGCGCATCACGTGCAGTCCGCGCCGCGTGCGGTTGCCGACGCGACTGACCACCTGACCGGAGACGGTGGCGTTCACCCCGTCCACGAGGCTGGCGAAGCCCGGCAGGGCGCGCCTGTCCTCGTAGCGCCTAGGGAGGTAGCCGAGCAGGTCGCGGTAGGTGACGATCCCGAGCTCCCTCAGCTTCACGGCGGCCTGCGCCCCGAGGTCGACGGCCTTGCTCGCCAGCGGCGCGTCCAGGTCGAACGTCGTGGTCATGCTGCGCTAGTCTACGCCGCACCCTCACCGCTCCTTAACCGACGGGCGACCGGGCCCACCGCGCGGTTGCGCGGGGAGGTGGCCCGCGCTTATGCTCCCAGAGACGGTAAAACTGCCTGCGCGCCCCGAGGCGCGCGAACGCGGAGGTTGACCTGATGAAGCGTATCGCTACCTTACTCACGGCCCTACTCGTCGCCGGCTCCCTGGCGCTGGCGCAGACACCCGACCTTGGCGGCCGCACCCTGGTCGTCGGTTCCGACACCACCTACCCCCCCTTCGAGACGGTCGACCAGAACGGGGTCATCGTCGGCTTCGACGTGGACGTGGTCAACGCCATCTGCGAGCGCATCAACTGCGTCGCCAAGTTCCAGACGACCGCCTGGGACGGCATCTTCGCGGCCATGGCCAACGGCGAGTTCGACATGATCGCCTCGGGCATCACCATCACCGAGGAGCGCGCCGCGGTGGTCGAGTTCACGGAGCCGTACCACGAGGTCAACCAGGCGGTGGCCGTGCGCACCAGCGACGGCAACCTCACCCTCGCCGACTTCACCGACGGCGACCTGATCCTCGGCGCGCAGACCGGCACCACCAACGCCATCCTCGCCGAGGAGCTCGTCGGGCGCGACCGGCTGCGCATCTACGACGACTTCAACGCCGCCGTCCTGGCGCTCGTCAACGGCGACGTCGACGGCGTCATGATCGACGACTCCTCCGCCGACGCCTTCGTGCAGCAGTACGCGGGCCAGATCGTGGCCGCCATCCGCAACGTCGAGTCGGGCGAGAAGCTCGGCTTCGCCGTCAAGCCCGGCGACGAGCTGGTCGACGCCCTGAACGCCGGCCTCGAGCTGATCCGGGCCGACGGCACGCTCGCGGCGCTCGCCGAGAAGTGGTTCACGGGCGAAGAGCAGTAACGCTCTAGCTCGAACAAGATGGTGCAACGCCGTCGGCGCGTGGTCGTCCGCGCGGGCCCGAGTTCGTGATGGGGCCCGGGGCGACCGCGCGCCGCGGCTTACTCGGCCGCATCAGGCCGAGTTACCTCATCCTGCTGACGGCGCTGCCCTTCGTCGTCTACCTCTTCGTCTCGTCCGAGCGCTACCAGGCGGCGCTGGAGTTCCTGCTCCCCGGCATCGGCACCACCGCCTTCGTGACGGTGGTGGCCTACCTGGCCGCCTCGGCGCTCGGGCTCGTGCTCGCGGGGCTGCAGTTGCTCAGGCAGGGCGAGCGCACCGTCCGCAACTTCCTCGTCGGCTCGGCGGTCCTCCTCGCGGGGGCCGCCGCCCTGTTCGCGTTGCCGAAGGAGCAGTTCGCGCTGATCGGCACCGCCGAGGGGAGGGTCGCGATCGTGCAGGGCACGCCGACCAGCGCGTCGGACCCGGTGAAGCTCGGGCGCTACCCGGGAGCCCCCGGTCCGCAGGCGGTGCGGGCCGTGACCGACGTCGCGGCCGCGCTCGAGCGCCTGGCCTCGGGGCAGGTCAGCTCGGCGCTCATCCCGGTGGCCGCCGTGCCGGCCGGCGCCGACGTCCTGTGGACCACCTCGTTCCTGGCGCCGGGCCTGAAACGCCCGGCCATGCTCCTGCTCGTGCTGGGGGCGTTGGGGTTGGCGCTCACGTTCGCCGGCTGGCAGAGCGGGGCGCACCCGTTGCGGCTCGTCTCCGAGCTCTACGTCGACGTGCTGCGCGGCATCCCGATGCTCGTGGTCATCCTGTACGTCGGCTTCCCCCTGCAGGGCGCCATCCGGGACGCCACCGGTGGGTTCATCGACATGTCGCGCGTGACGCGCGGCATCGTGGGCATCAGCCTGGGCTACGCCGCCTACATGGCCGAGATCTTCCGGGCGGGCATCGAGGCGATAGGCAAGGGCCAGAGCGAGGCCGCTCGGAGCCTGGGGCTCTCCACGTGGCAGACGGCGCGCTTCGTGGTCCTGCCGCAGGCGCTCCGCATCGTGGTGCCGCCCCTCGGCAACGAGTTCATCGCCATGCTGAAGGACACCTCGCTCCTCTCGGTGTTGTCCGTTCGCGACATCACGCAGCGGGCCCGGGAGTTCCAGGCCGCCAACTTCGAGGTCTTCCCCCCCTTCAACACCGTGGCCATCCTCTACATCGTGCTCACCTTGATGGCCTCCTCGTTGGCCAAATCGGTCGAGCGCCGCACGAGCTGGACGCGCTGAGGCGCGCCGTGGTGCCGGGCCACGGCCCGAGCGCCTGGTAGACTCCCGCATGTCCGAGAACCCCGTGGCGCACGTCGACCTGGGCGCAATCGCCCACAACCTCGGGTGCGTCAAGGAGCGCCTGGCGCCGGGCGTGCAGGCCATGGCGATGGTGAAGGCCGACGGCTACGGCCACGGCATCGTGCCGGTGGCACGGCGCCTGGCGGCGGCCGGCGCGACCTGGTTCGGCGCCGCCACGCCGGGCGAGGCCCGCGCGCTCCGCGCGGCCGGCCTGGACCAGGGCGTGCTACTACTCAGCCCGGTGACGGACGCCGCGGTCATCACCGAGCTCTGCGAGCTGAACGTGGCGCTGGTCGCCACCGACGCCGCCTCGGTCGACGCCTACCTGGCGGCGGACCTCCCCCGCCCCTTGCGGCTCCACCTCAAGGTGGACACGGGCATGGGGCGCCTCGGCCTGCCGTGGGGGCGCTCGGCCGAGGTGGCGACGAAGATCGCAGGGGAGCGGCGGCTCGAGCTCGAGGGCGTGTGGACGCACTTCACGGACGCGGACACGCCGTCGCGCGACGCGACGCTCGCGCAGCTCGAGGCGTTCGAGCTGGCGTTGGCCGCACTGGCGCGCCACGGCGTCGACGTGCCGCTCAGGCACACGGCGAACTCGGCCGCCACGCTGGCTTACCCGGAGGCGCACTACGACATGGTGCGGCCCGGCATCGTGCTGTACGGGCACTACCCGAGCGAGGCGGTGGCGGCGGTCGAGCCCCGGCTAAGGCCCGCCATGCGCCTGAGCGCCCCCGTCACGTTCGTGAAGCCGGTCGGGGCGGGCACCGGCGTGTCCTACGGGCGGTTGTGGCGCGCCCCGGCAGACACTCGCCTGGCGACGGTGAGGATCGGCTACGCCGACGGCTACCCGCGCCTGCTCACGGGCGTCGGTTGGGCCAGCGTCCGCGGCGTGCGCTGCGAGGTGGTCGGCCGGGTCTGCATGGACCAGCTGCTGCTCGACGTGGGGGCGGCGGCCGACGTGCGCGTCGGCGACCGCGCCACGCTGTGGGGCGGCGACGGTCCCGACGCGGAGGCGCTGGCGCAGGCCATCGGCACCGTGTCGTACGAGCTGTTGACGCGGTTGATGCCGCGCGTGGAGCGGGAGTACTCGGGCTGAGGGCGGGGTCGCCCCCGGCCGTCAGCCCTCAACCTGCTCGGGGGCGCTCGTCGCCTCTCCCACCGGCTCCTCCGGGAGCCTGGTCGCCACCACGCTCACCACGCGCCGCTCGTCGGCCTGCTCGACGACGAAGCGCACGCCCTTGTAGGTGACCTCCTCGCCGGAGCGGGGGATGTGGTCGAGCTCGTCGATGAGGAAGCCGGCCACCGTGTCGTAATCGCCGTTCGGATCGAACTCGAGCCCCAGTTCGCTCGCGATCGTCTCGATATGGGTGCCGCCCTGGAGGCGGAAGCTGCCGTCTTCCAACCGGACGACGTCCTCCACCTCGTCCTCGTCCGTCTCGTCGTAGATCTCGCCCGTGATCTCCTCGATGATGTCCTCGAGCGTGACCACCCCGGACGTGCCGCCGAACTCGTCGACGACCACGGCCATGTGGTTCTTGCGGGCGCGCATCTCCCGCAGCAGGCTCATGACCGAGAGGGTCTCGGGCACGTACTGAACGGCGGTCATGAGGTCGGCCACCCGCGTGGCGGCCAGCGCCTCCGGTCGGCCGAGGTACGGCAGGAGGTCGCGCGCGTAAACCATCCCCTTGATGTCGTCCACCCCATCGCCGTAGACGGGCAGGCGGCTGTAGCCGTGCTCGGTGACGACGCTCTGCAGTTCCGCCAGGCCCGCGCCGGCGCCGATGCCCACGACGTCCACGCGCGGCGTCATCACCTCCCGCACGACGGTCTCCTCCAGGTCGATGACGCCCTTGATCATGGCCTGCTCCTGCGCCTCGATGACCCCGGACTCCTCGGCGCTCTGGAGCATGAGCCTGAGCTCCCCCTCGGACATCAGCGCGGCGCGCGTCGGTCGGATGCGGAACGGGCGCAGCATCTGCCCGGTCAACCAGTTGAAGAAGATGCCGAGGGGGTAGAGCACGATGGACAGGGCGTACACCGGCCTGAGCACGAGCTTGGTGACCCGCACGGGGTCGTGCGCGGCGATGGCCTTGGGGGCCAGTTCGCAGAAGAGGAGTATGCCCACGCTCACGAGGGCGATGGCCAGGGCCACCGCGCCGGCCTGGCCGATGCCGATGGCGGCGGCGTTGAGCAGCAACACGTCGAGGACGAGCACGGCGATGGCCGCGTTGACGACGGTGTTGCCGATCAGGACGGTCGTGATGAAGCGGGCCGGGTTGCGCTCGAGCAGCACGAACGCGCTGCTGGGCTCCTCACCCTCGGCAAGCAGGCGCCGGACCTTCCACTCGCCCACGGCCGTGAGCGCGGTCTGCGCCGTGGAGAGGAAGGCGGAGGCCGCCAACAGGAGGACGAGGGCCGCGACCTGGAGCGCCGTGACGCCGACGGGCGCCGCGACTCCGCCCGGCTCCTGTGCGAACGCCAGGCCGGCCAGGCTAACGATGAGGGGTAGTGACAGCGGTGGTAGGGGGCGCGGCGAGCGCCATGATCGGTCCGGAGGGTTGTCTTCCATCGGTTCCGGGGATTGTAGCACGGGGTGGTGAGCCGAGCCGCCGTAGCGGACGACCCCCGGACCCCGCGGTATGCTCCCTCCACGTGATGGCTACCATCGTCGTGGAAGGACCGATCGGCGTCGGCAAGACGACCCTCGCTCGCTACCTGGCGGACGACCTGGGCGCGAGGCTGCTCCTGGAGGTCGTGGAGGAGAACCCGTTCCTCGCGCGCTTCTACGAGGACCGGCGGCGCTACGCGTTCCAGACGGAGACCTTCTTCCTCCTGTCGCGGTTCAGGCAGCACTCGGAGCTGGCGCAGGCCTCCCTGTTCACCCCGCACACCGTCGCCGACTACCTGTTCGACAAGACGTTCCTGTTCGCCTCCCTCACGCTCGAGGGCGACGAGTTCGAGCTCTACCGCGAGCTGTTCCTGCAGTTGCGCTCGCGCCTGCCGCGGCCCGACCTGGTGGTCTACCTGCGCGCCGAACCCGACGTCCTGCTCGAGCGGATAAGGCGCCGCGGTCGGCCGTTCGAGGCCGGCATCGAGGCCGGCTACCTCGAGCGCATAACGGCGGCCTACGACGACCTGTTCGCGCGTAGCGAGATCCCCGTCGAGGTGGTCGACGCGGGCGCCATAGATTTCGTGGCCGACGAGGGGCAGCGCGCCGACCTGCTCGCCCTCCTGCGCGCGTCCGCCAAGGCCGCATGAACGAGGGCGGTTCCGGCATCTACGTCGCGGTCGCCGGCAACATCGGCGCGGGCAAGTCGAGCCTCACGCGGGTGCTGTCGGCGCGCTACCACCTGGCGCCCGTCTTCGAGGCGGTGGACGAGAACCCCTACCTCGAGGACTTCTACGCCGACATGCCGCGCTACGCCTTCCACTCGCAGGTCTTCTTCCTGGCAGCGCGGCTGAAGCAGCACCTGCGCGAGGTGAACCCGGGGCGGCGCGTCATCCAGGACCGCACGGTGTACGAGGACGCCGCCATCTTCGCGCGCCTGTTGCACGACGACGGGGTGATGGACGACCGCGACCACGCCTCCTACCGCACCCTCTACCACGCGGTTCTCGCGGCGCTGCGCCCGCCCGACCTGCTCATCTACCTGCGCGCGGACCTGGCGACGCTCAAGCGACACATCGCGCAGCGCGGCAGGCATTACGAGGCCAACATCGAGGACGCCTACCTGCAGCGGCTCAACGAGCTCTACGAGGGGTGGATCGAGGACTACACGCTGTCGCCGGTCGTCGTGGTGCCCGGCGACGACCTCGACTTCGTTAACGACAAGGGCGACCTGCGCAAGGTCCTCGACCTGCTCGAGCGTCACGGGCTGGCGGCGCCGGTCGTAGGGTGAGACCCGCCGCCGACGCCACGAGCGGTCCCGGGGAGCTCCCCCTCGCTGCCCTGTGGCGGGCGGCGGCCGCCCTGGCGCCCGAGCTGTTCGGGGCGCCCACGCAGCGGCCGGCCGGGGACTTGGCTGGCGGGCCGAGCATCACGAGCGTGGCGCAGGACCACCGCCGCGTCGCGCCCGGCGCCCTGTTCGTGGCGCGGCGCGGACAGAAGTTCGACGGCCACGACTACCTGCCGGCCGCGGTGGCCGCCGGCGCGGTGGCCCTGGTGGGCGACCGGCCCCTGGCCGACCTGGCTCGGGTGCCGACCGTGCCCTACCTCGAGGTGCCGGACGCCCGCCTCGCCCTCCCCTACCTGGCGGCGGCGTTCGAGCGGCGACCCTCCGAGCGCCTGCGCGTCCTCGGGGTCACCGGCACGGACGGCAAGACCACGACGAGTTACCTGCTCCACTGGCTCCTGGGTGGGCGGTTCACGGCGGGCCTACTCAGCACGGCGGGCAACCTGCTCGGCGCCGACGCCCTGCCCCCCCTCGCCGGTCACTTCACGACGCCCGAGGCCCCCGAGGTGCAGGCCATGCTCGGCAGGTTCCTGCGCGCCGGGGCGAGCCACGTCGTGCTCGAGTCCAGCTCGCACGGCTTCTCGCTGCACCGCCTCGACGCCGTCGACTACGCCACCGGCGTGTTCACCAACCTGACCCCTGAGCACCTCGACCACCACGGCAGCATCGAGGCGTACCGCGAGGCCAAGCTCACGCTGCTGCGCCGCGCCGAGCGCGCCGTGGTCAACCTCGACGACGAGCACGCGAGCCACTTCCTGGCCGCCGGCCGCCAAGTCGTCACCTACGGTCGTGGTGCGCGCGCCGACGTGCGGATCGACGCGATCGAGCCGCGCCCGGGCGGCCTCGAGCTGCTGCTGCACGTGTTCGGCCGGCGCCTCGCGGCCGAGCTGCCGCTGGTGGGCGGGTTCAACGCCTGGAACGCCGCGGCCGCCGTCGCCGCCGCCACGCTGGAGGGCGTGCCTGCAGAAGAGGCCGCCGCGCGCCTGGCGGCCTTCCCCGGGGTGCCGGGCCGCATGCAGGTCGTGCAGTCGGCGCCCGTCACCGTCATCGTCGACTTCGCGCACACGCCGCCCGCCGTCGCCAAGGCCCTGGCCGCCGTGAGGCGCCCGACGGGCCGCACCATCGTGGTGGTGGGCGCCGCCGGCGAGCGCGACCCGGGCAAGCGCCCGCTGATCGGGCGCGCCGCCGTGCTGGGCGCCGACCTGGCGGTCTTCACGGAGGAGGACTCCCGGAGCGAGAGCACCGCGGCCATCCTCGCCGCCATCGCGGAAGGGGCGGCCGCGGCAGGCGGGCGCGCCGGCACCGACTACCTGCTCGTCCCGGACAGGCGCGAGGCCATCGGGACGGCACTTGGCCGCGCCCTGCCGGGCGACGTCGTGCTGCTCGCCGGCAAGGGCCATGAGCGCACGCTCGAGCGCGCCAACGAGACCCTTCCCTGGGACGAAGCGGCAGAGGCCAGGCTGGCGCTCCTCACGTAGCCCTGCCGGGCCGCGCCACGTGGCACGGCTTTCCGCTACAGTTGAGCGCATGACCAACCGAGACCGCGTGCCCGGCAGGCGCCGCTCGTGACCACCGACCCGCGGCCGCTGGAGCTCATCATCGCCAAGCGCGCCGGCGGCGAGCACACGGCGGCCGAGTTGCGGGCGTTCCTGACCGGCTACCTGGCCGGCGCCGTGCCCGACTACCAGGTGGCGGCCTGGCTCATGGCGGTGTGCTGGCGCGGCATGACGCCGCGGGAGACGGCCGACCTGACGCTCGCCATGGCCCACTCCGGCGACGTCCTCGACCTCTCGGACCTGCCGCACACCCTCGACAAGCACTCCACCGGCGGCGTGGGCGACAAGACGACCCTCGTGCTCGCCCCCCTGCTCGCCGTCATGGGCGGCACCGTCGCCAAGATGAGCGGCCGCGGGCTCGGCCACACGGGCGGAACCGTCGACAAGCTCGAGAGCATCCCGGGCTTCCGCGCGGCCCTCAGCGACGAGGAGTTCATGGCCACCGCCCGCGAGGTCGGCGTGGTCGTCACCGGCCAATCCAAGGACCTCGCGCCCGCCGACGGGCTCCTCTACGCGTTGAGGGACGCCACCGGCACCGTCGAGTCGCTGCCGCTGATAGCCAGCAGCGTCATGAGCAAGAAGCTGGCGGGCGGCGCCCGCTCGATCGTGCTCGACGTCAAGGTAGGCAGCGGTGCCTTCATGAAGACGGTCTCCGACGCCCGCGCGCTGGCCGAGGCCATGGTGAGCATCGGTCGGCTGAACGGTCGGAACGTCCGCGCCGTCCTCTCCAGCATGGCGCAACCCCTCGGGCACATGGTCGGCAACGCCCTCGAGGTCACCGAGGCTATCGCCTGTCTCCGCGGCGAGGGTCCGGCCGACCTCCTCGAGCTGTGCCTGGTGCTGGCCGAGGAGGTGTTGACGGCAGCGGGTCTGCCCGCGGACCGTGGGGCGCTGATCGACGCCGTCGACAGCGGCCGCGCCATGGCGCGCTTCGAGGCGTGGATCGAGGCTCAGGGCGGCGACGTCGCCAGCCTCGCACACCTCGAGCGCGCGCCGGGACAGGCGCTCGTCAGGGCCCCGCGCGGTGGCGTGGTGGCGCGGGTCGACGCCCTGGCCGTTGGCCGCGCCGCGGGCGCCCTCGGTGGCGGCCGCAGCCGCAAGGGCGACACCGTGGACGCGGGCGTCGGGGTGGAGCTGCACGCCAAGGTGGGCACGCCGGTCGCCGCCGGCGAGGCCGTCGCCACCCTGTGGCACCGGGGCGGGCGCGGGCTGGAGGCCGCCGCCGCGCTGGTGGCCGGCGCCTTCGAGGTGGCGGAGAACGCCGCGCCACAGCCGCTCGTGCTGGCCCGCGCCGTGGGCGCGGACCGCTGACGTGGGCGCCGGAGCGGCGATCGCCCCGACAGTCGACCCCGGCGGTGAGCCGTGCCCGTCCTAGCGCCGACCGGGCGAGCGTCGCCGAGTCCATCCTGGCCACCGAGCAGGACGGCGGCCGCGCGGACGTCGACGACGGCGTGCCCGTCCGGTTCGTGACCGGCGGCGTGCGGCGGGTGGTCGGACGCCACCCGCACGGCGCCTAGGCGCCGGGGGCGGTGCCCGGCGTTACGCTGGCATGGTGCGCAGCGCCACCCCCGCCTCCCCCGCCACGAGTTCTCCCCGCCCCTACCGCGCACCGTCCGCCCCCCCGGCGGCCAAGCAGGCGCCGCACAGCGACCCCGACGCCTGTGCCGAGCGCGCCCGGGTGCTCGTGCTCCGGCACGGCTGGAACACGACCGCGCATCAGGCGCTCGACGGGCGCCTGCGGCGCTGGTTCAGCGCGGCAGGCGACGGCCTGGTGGCCTACTCGGAGCACGCGAGCGTGCGGCTCGTGGCCGGCGCGCCCGTGGCGCCGCTCGAGCGGCTCGCGGCGGTGGCCGCCGAGTTCGAGGCCGCCGCGGCCCGGGCGGGGAAGCGCGTCTGCTACTTCGGAGCCGAGGAGCGCCTGCTGCGTTCCGGCGACTACGCCGCTCACCTGATCGGCATGCACCCCGTCTGGACCCCGGCGACGTGGGCCGAGCGCTTCGACGGCAGCGCGTCGCTCAGGGCCCAGCGCAGCCGCGCCGGCAACAAGGGCGTGCGGGTGCACGAGGCGCCGGGCGCGTCGGAACGTTCCGCCGCCGTCGCGGCGTGCCACGCCGCCTGGCTGGCGGAGAAGCGCCTGCCGGCACTCGGCTTCCTCGCCCACACCGACCCCAACGCCCTCGCGCCCGGTGCCCTGGCCGACCGGCGCCTGTTCGTGGCCACGCTCGGCCAAGCGCCCGGCCGGGAGCGGCCGGGAACCGTCGTCGGCTACGTCACGGCCGCGCCCATCCCGCAGCGAGCCGGCTGGCTCATCGACAAGGTGGTCAGACGCCGGAGCGCCCCCAACGGCACCGCCGAGCTGCTGCTCGACACCGCCATCAGGCGCCTCGCGCCAAGCGCCGAGCGCATCACGCTCGGGCTCGCGCCGCTCGCCCTGCCCGGGAGGGCACAGGAGCGACGGGACGCCGCTCCCGCCTGGCTGCACGCCGCCGAGTGGGCCGCGCGACGGTGGGGACGCGCGCTCTACGACTTCGAGGGGCTCCAGGCGTTCAAGCGCAAGTTCCGTCCCGACGCCTGGGAGCCCGTCTACCTGCTGACGCCCGCGCGCCGCATCGGGGTGAGGGAGTGCGTGGCGCTCGCCGCTGCCTTCCTCGCTACCCGCTAGGCTCGCGCGGACGCGAGTCCGCCGGAGCCCCGTTGAGCCCGGTGCAGCGCCTTGACATCTTCCGGAGAGGTCCGGTACACTTACCTTTGCGTCGCCAACGGCCACCACGGCCGCCACCGGCAAGCGAGCGGCGCGGGGTGGAGCAGTCTGGTAGCTCGTCGGGCTCATAACCCGAAGGTCACAGGTTCAAATCCTGTCCCCGCAACCAACGCGCTCTTAGGGCCACCCTCGGGGTGGCCCTAAGTCGTTCCTGGCGCCCTGGACGGGGGCCACGACCGCCGCGCGCGACGCCGCCCACCATGAACACCGACCGCACCACCACCATGGCGCCCGGCGCCGCCACCACCGCTCGCGGCCTCGCGCCGCTCACGCTGCTGGTCGTCGTCGGTGCGCTCATGACGGTGTCCGCCCTCGCCACCGACGCGATGTTGCCGGCCTTCCCCGCCATGGCGGTCCACTTCGGGGTGAGCGCCACGACCATCCAGAGCGTGGTCAGCATCTTCATGCTGGGTTACGCCCTGCCGCACCTCCTGGTCGGCTCGCTCGCCGACCGGTTCGGCAGGCGCCCCGTCCTGCTGGTCGGGCTGGGCGTCTACCTCCTCGGCGGCCTGATCTCGTGGGCGGCCCCGTCGCTCGGCGTGCTGCTCCTCGGGCGGTTCGTGCAGGGCCTCGGCGCCTCCGCGGGACCCATCATGGCGCGCGCAGTGCTGCGCGACCTCTACCAGGGCCGCGAGCTGGGGCGCATGCTCTCCTACGCGATGATCTTCTTCTCGGCCGCGCCGCTCCTGGCACCCGCCGTCGGGACGCTCCTCCTCAGCGTGGCCGAGTGGCGCGCGATATTCCTCTTCCTCGTGGTGGTCGCCGTCGCCCTCGCCCTCCTGGTGGCGTTCGTGCTGCCCGAGACCGTAGTGGAGCGCGACCCCGCAGCCCTGCGCCTGGCCGGACTCTGGCGGAACGCGCGGCTGATCTTCTCCGACCCCCGCTCGGGATGGACGGTGCTGGTCATGGCGCTCGCCTACGCTGGGCTGATGGCGTACCTGCTGTCGGCGCCGGCGCTCTACATCGGCCAC
Source organism: Trueperaceae bacterium (assembly GCA_019454765.1). Lineage (NCBI taxonomy): Bacteria > Thermotogati > Deinococcota > Deinococci > Trueperales > Trueperaceae > Trueperaceae bacterium. The sequence continues at coordinate 58,694 of JACFNR010000005.1, forward strand.
TTCGGGCTGAGCGAGGCCGGCTTCGCGCTCGTGTTCGCCGGCGTGGCGTCCACCACCTTCGTCGCCCAGCCGCTGAACGTCATGCTGCTGCGCCGCTTCGCGCCGAGCCGCATCCTCGCCTTCGCCGTGCCCGCGTTCCTGGCGGTGAGCGTCGTGCTGATCGCGCAGGTGGCGCTCGGCGTGGCGACACTCGCCAGCTTCGTCGTCAACCTGATGGCGTTCTTCACGACCTTCTCGCTGACACTGGCGAACGGGACCACGGTCGCGCTCGACCCGCACCAGCGGCGCGCCGGGATGGCCTCCGGCCTGATGGGTTTCGCGCAGCTCTCGCTCGGGACGGGCCTCGGCAGCGTGGTGGCGTCGTTCGCGGACCGCGGGCCGCTGCCCCTGGCGTTAGGGCTAGGGGCTGCCGGCCTCCTGGCGCACCTCGCGCTGCGCCTGGCCCTGCGCCCCGCCAAGCCCTGAGTGGGACCACGGACGGCCGGTTTCCGACTAGCATGCAGTGAGCCCCCAGGGGCACGGAGAGGACCTGACGCTTGAGCGACGAGTTCACGGAAGACGGGATCGAGGACGCGGGTGGCGGCGAGGCGCGACCGACGCGGAGCGGCTTCGTGGCGATAGTCGGGAAGCCGAACGTGGGCAAGTCGACGCTGCTGAACACCATGCTCGGCGTGAAGGTGGCGCCGATAACGCCCAAGCCCCAGACCACGCGGCGCGGGGTGAGGGGCATCTACACGGCCGACGACCGCCAGCTCGTGTTCGTCGACACGCCGGGGTTCCACCGCGGCGGGGGCAGCGCGCTGGATCAGGCCATGCACCGCGAGGTGCGCGACGCCCTGGTGGACGTGGACGCGGTGCTATGGGTCGTCGACCTGAGGCGCCCTCCCAACGACGAGGACAAGGGGGTGGCCCGCCTCCTGGGCGGCGCGCTGGGTCCGACCCCCCTGATCGTCGTCGGCAACAAGGTGGACGCCGCCAAGTACCCGGAGGAGGCCCTGCAACTCTACAAGGATCTCGCGCCGCAGGCGCGCCGCGTCGTGGCCATCTCCGCCCTCAACGACCCGCAGGCGGTCTACGCCCTGCGCGACGACCTCCTGGAGGCGCTCGAGGAGGGCCCGTTCTACTTCCCGGCAAACATCCGCTCCGACCAGTCACGGGAGCAGTGGGCCGCCGAGCTCATCCGCGAGGCGGCGATGATCCACCTGCGCGAGGAGCTCCCTTACAGCGTGGCCGTGCAGGTCACGTCTTGGCAGGACGCGGAGGACGAGCACCCCATCGTGATCGCCGCCGAGATCTGGGTCGAGAAGAGCGGTCACCGCCGCATCGTGATCGGCAAGGGCGGCGCCATGGTCAAGGAGATCGGCAAGATGGCGCGCAAGCAGCTCGAGGTGTTCCTGCAGGAGCGCGTCTACCTCGAGCTGGAGGTCGTCGTCCGCAGCGCGTGGCGCGAGGACCGCGAGGCGCTGCGCGAACTCGGCTACGAGCCGTGATGCCGTGCCCCTAGCCGCCCGGTGGCGCTCCCTCGCGCGCCTGCCGCCCGCGCGCGGCCGCGACGCCATGCCGGGCGTCTACGAGCTCGCCGACGCGGAGCGGGCCACCGTGTACATCGGCCAGTCGGCGACGGACGTGCCCAACCGCATCAGGCAGCACCTGGCGGCGGGCGGTTGCGTGGCGGAACACGCCCGCTACTGGCGCTACGCATACAGCGCCGTGCCCCAGGCCGAGGAGGCGCGGCTCGTCGCCGACTACCGCGCCAGGCACGATGGCGCCCTGCCGAGCTGCAACCGCGCCACCCCGCTGCCGCGCGACGCCCGCAGGCGAGCGGTGGAGCGGTTCGGCGGCGCCGGCGGCGGCGAGTGAGCGCCCCCGGGGTGGCGATACGAGAAAACACGATTCCCATCGGCTTCGAGTGAAAACCCCGACTTGTCGCCTTCCTGGGGGCGTGATATAACCGGGCAGGCGAGGAGAACGCGATTTTCTCTTCATCAGATCGGTTTGGAGGGTTCGCATGCGCAAGTTTCTGGTCACCCTGATCGCCGTCGCCGCCCTTGGTGCCGGTGCAGCCTTCGCACAAGGCGGTATGTGGGCCGGCGTCAGCGCCGGTTACCCGGGTGCCGCGCTGCACTTCGGTATCGACGACGTGGCGCCCAACCTGGCGGTCCGCCTCAACGCGGGCTACAACTACATCGGCACGGGCGGCTTCGCGCTCGGCGCCGACGTCCTCTACGACCTTGACGTCGACATGGGTGATGCGCCCGTGCAGGTCTACGTCGGCGGCGGCGTCGGCCTCGGCATCGGCTCCGGCGTGGCCGTGGGAGTCAACGCCTTCGTCGGCGGCGAGTTCAGCCTGGCCAGCGCCGGCCTGCCCCAGGGCGGCGTGTTCCTCGAGGTCGGTCCGTCCATCGGCGTCATCCCGAGCTTCGGCTTCGGCGTCACCGGCCGCCTCGGCTTCAACTACCACTTCTAGGCGAACGACCCTACTAGCGAGGGGCGGGGTGCCGGTCGGCACCCCGCCCCTTCTTCGTGTGCCGGCGTCCGGCCCATTGCCGGCGTCCGGCCCATTGCCGGCG
>JACFNR010000005.1:61363-68582 GCA_019454765.1 Trueperaceae bacterium
TGCCGGCGCCCGGCCCAGTGCCGGCGCCCGGCCCAGTGGACCGGCGCCGCTCACCCCACCAGGTACAGGAGCTCCATCAGCGCCCCCGGCACGTCCACGTCCTTGAGGCCGCGGCGCTTGACGCTGAACCCGGGCGGGTAGCGCGTGGGCTCCACCTGGAACGGCAGCGCCTTGAGGCGCTTGGCGTCGTAGTCGAGGCCCTCGAGGTCGGCGGCGAACGCCACCTGCACGTCCGTCATGTGCTCCTTGATGGTCGCCACCCCCTTGGCGCCCGCCAGCAGCCGCAGGCGCGTCAGCTCGATGAAGGCTCGCACCTCGCTCGGGAACGGCCCGTACGCCTCGCGCATCTCGCGCGCGGTGCGGTTCACCTCGGCCAGGCCCTCGGCCTCCGCCAGGCGACCGTAGTAGTTGATGCGCACCGCGTCGTCCTGCACGTAGCTGGGGCTCAGGCGCGCGTCGACGCTCAGGTCGACGGTCACCTGCGGCGCCTCCGCCCGCCGCGCCTCGCCCTTCAGCTTGGCGACCTCCTCGGCCAGCATCTCCGTGTACACCTCTATCGACACGGCGCTTATGTGGCCGTGCTGCTCGGGGCCGAGCAGGTTGCCGACGCCCCTGATCTCCATGTCCTTCTCCGCGAGCAGGTGCCCCGAGCCGAGGTCGTTCAGCTCGGCGATGGCGTATAGCCGCCGCTGCGCCTGCTCCGTGAGCCGACCCGGGTAGAGCATGTACGCCCACGCCTCCGTCTCGCGCCGCCCCACGCGGCCCCGCAGCTGGTAGAGCTGCGCCAGCCCGAGGCGATCGGCGCGCTCGATGACCAGCGTGTTCGCGCCGGCGATGTCTAGCCCGGACTCCACGATGGTGGTCGACAGGAGCACGTCGTAGGCGCCCTCCTCGAAGCCGAGCATGATCTGCTCCAGCTCCGACTCCCCCATCTGACCGTGCGCCACCCCGACGCGCGCCTCGGGCACGAGCTGACCGAGCGTGCGCGCGCGCAGGCCGATGGAGCCGATGCGGTCGTGGATGTAGAAGACCTTGCCGCCGCGTTCCAGCTCGTACAGCACCGCCTCCCGCACGACGAGCGGGTCGTAGGGTTGGAGCACAGTCTGGATCGGCTTGCGCCCCTGCGGCGGCGTCATGATCTGCGACACGTCGCGCAGGCCGACGAGGCTCATGTAGAGCGTGCGCGGTATGGGGGTGGCGGAGAGCGACAGGACGTCGAGGTTGGCCCTCAGGCTCTTGAGCCGCTCCTTCTGCCCCACCCCGAAGCGGTGCTCCTCGTCGACGATCAACAGCCCCAACGCCTTGTACTCGATGGCCTCGTTCAGTAGCCGGTGGGTGCCCACGACCACGTCGACGCTGCCGTCCTTGAGGCCCGCGAGGATGTCGCGCGCGTGCGCGTCGCTCGTGAAGCGCGATAGGCTCTCGACCCGCACGGGCAGCCCCGCGAACCGCTCCCGGAACGTCTCGTAGTGCTGCCGCGCCAGCACCGTGGTGGGGACCAGCACGGCCACCTGCGCCGAGTTCCCGACGGCGCGGTGCGCCGCGCGGATGGCCACCTCCGTCTTGCCGAAGCCGACGTCGCCCGACACGAGGCGCTCCATGGGCACCTCGCGCTCCATGTCGCTCAGCACTGCTTTGACCGCCGTGCGCTGGTCCGGGGTGAGGGTGAAGGGGCAGTTGCGTTCGATGAGCACGTCCCACTCCGGCACCGGCGGGAAGCTCGTCCCCTTGCTCACCTGCCGCTTCGCGTAGGTCTTGATCAGCTCCGCGGCCAACGCCTCGGCCGAGGCGCGGGCCTTCTCGCGAGCCCGGGCCCACTCGTTGGTGCCGAGCGTGGAGAGGCGCGGCGGGTCGTCCGTGGTGCCGGGGTGGCGCCTGAGGAGCGGGAGGAGCTCGACCGGCAGGTAGAGCTTCCCCTCCCCCGCGTACTGCAGCCGCAGGTAGTCGCGCACGACGCCCACCACCTGGCGCGGTTCCAGTCCGAGGAAGCGGCCCACGCCGTGGTCGGGGTGGATGAGGTAGTCGCCCACCGTCAGCTGGGCGGCGTCGTGCACCCGCTTGCCGCTCAGCTTGGTGGCCTTGCGGCCCCCCTGGTAGCCGTAGAGGAGCTCCTCGGTGACGACCACCTCCTTGCGCGCCTCCGACTTGTAACCGCCGCCGACGGCCGCCGCCAGCGCCAGGGTGACGCGGCCGGGGTGGTGCTCGACGCGGTTGCGCCAGTGCGACTCGAACTCCCCGATGACGCGCTCCCGCAGGTAACGGCCGGAGCGTTCGAACTTGAGGAGGAGCTGCACCGAGTAACCGTCGTGCAACCACATGTGCAGGTCGCTGGTGAAGTCGCTGAGCTTGCCGCGGTAGTAGGGCAGCGCCTCGAGGTCGGCGCGGCGCTCCTCGAGCGCCAGCGGGTCGCGCCCGAAGGAGACGACGGCGCGCGCCGCCAGGTGGCTCCACAGCCACTCGGCGGCGTCGCCTGACAGGTCGCCGGCGTAGAGCTCGGGGGCGTCCAGGTAGACGGCGCCGGGTAGCGCCGCGAGCAGCCGTGACGTGAACCCGGCCCGCTGGGCGTCGCCGAGGCGGCGCGGAGCGAGGACGAGGCGTTCGAGCGGCTCACCTACGCTCGTCAGGGCGTCGAGCTCGTCGCCGAAGAACTCGAGCCGCACGCTCCCCGGCGGGTCCTCGGGCAGCGGCGCGTCGTCCGCGTCGTCGTCTCTATCCTGGGCCCCATCCTCGGCCCCCGCCAACGCTTCGGTGTAGAGGGTGATGGTGTCGCCGCGCACGGTGAAGCCGGGTGCCGCGTCCCGCGTGTACCCGTACTCGATGAGCCGGTCGAGCAGCTCCTCCCGCGGGTAGCGGCCCCCCTTGACGAGCTCGACGGCGTAGCGCTCCGGGTCCTCGGGGAAGGGCGTCACGGCGTGGCCGAGAGAGAGCACGACCTTCTCCCGGCGGTCGTGCCAGTCGGCCAGCTCCGGGTCGACCGACCGCGGCGCACCGAACAGGTGGGTGTCCTGGTAGAGGGGGAGGCGGTCCGCGGTCGTCACGAGCACGGCGGCACCCTCGTGGCGCGCGAACGCCATGAGGCGCGCGGCGGCCGGGAGCCCGAGGTAGCGCCCGCCGGCGGCCACCTCGGGCGGCGCGGCGCGCAGCTCCTCGGGCGGTGGTTCCTTGATGGATCGGCTCAACGGCTACCCTTCCCGTGCGCGGCACGGACGCGCGCCCGGGTGCCCTCACTCCTTGGGGGAGTCGGCACCCGGGGCAGCGATCGCCAGACGGTACGCCTCGTTCCTGGGCACTCCCAGGGCCACGAGGGCGCTCTGCAGAAGCCTACCGCGCACGCCGGCCCCGGCCAGTGCCTCGGCCAGCTCGGCGGGGCGTTGCTCGGCGGCGGGGGGCGGTTCCGGCGCCGGCCCGATCACCACCACGATCTCGCCGCGCACGTCGCGGCCCGCGAACGCCACGGCGACCTCGCCGAGCGGACCGCGCACCGTCTCCTCGTGGAGCTTCGTCAGCTCCCGGCTGACGCTGGCGGGCCGGCCGGGTCCGCAGGCGCGCGCGAGGTCGCCGAGCGTGGCGGCCAGGCGTTGCGGCGCCTCGTAGAGCACGCTCGTGGCACCCGAGGCGGCGATACCGGCCAGGCGCCTGGCGCGCTCGCTCCCCTTCCGGGGCAGGAACCCCTCGAAGGTGAAGCGCGCCGTCGGCAGCCCCGAGAGCACGATGGCGGGCACCAACGCCGTGGGTCCGGGCAGGGCCTCGACGGTGGCGCCCATGTCGAGCGCCAAGCGCACCAGCTCCGCGCCCGGGTCGGAGATGCCGGGGCTGCCGGCGTCGGTTACGAAGGCGACGTGGGCGTGCGCCTCGAGCAGGGCCGGGGCGCGCGCGGCTATGGTGTGGGCGTCGAGGCGCTCGAGCCGGGTGGTCACCCCGTAGTGGTCGAGGAGCACGCGGCTGCGGCGGGTGTCCTCGGCCGCCACGACGTCGGCGCCGCGCAGCTCGGCGACGGCGCGGTGGGTCATGTCTGCCAGGTTGCCTATCGGGGTGGGCACGAGGACGAGGCGGGTGGCGCTCACGGCTCGTTGCCGCCGGCGCGCCGGCGCGCGGCCGCCCGGGCGCGCGCGTACCAGCCGAGGCTCACGGCGACCGCGACCACGAGGCTGACGGCCACGCCCGCGCCGCGAGGCAGGCCGAGCGACTCGGCCAGGCGCGCCAGCAGCGGCAGCGTGAAGGTGGCGGCCGCCAGGACCCCAAGCAGGGCGGCGTAGTTCACGGCAGCGTCCTCGTCACCAGCCCAGGCTACCAGGTGCGAGCGGGCGTCCACGACGGCCCGCGGGGCGGCGGAGCGCTACGATACTCCCCGGGGGTAAGGGAGGGTTCGTGTCGACCGTCACGACCGCGGCGGACGCCGCCGCCAAGCGCAGGATCCTCAACCGCCTCAAGCGAGTCGAGGGACAGGTCCGCGGCCTGCAGCGGATGATCGACGAGGAGCGTGCCTGCAAGGAGGTCCTGACCCTGCTGGTGGGGGTGCAGCGGGCGCTGGACGCCGCCGGGGACGAACTCCTCGAGAACTACCTGACGCGCTGCGAGCCGGAGCTAGCCAGCGGGGAGCAGGACCTGGGGGAGCTGCTCGCGACGATCAGGCTCGCGCGGCGCTGAGCGCCCGTGGGCGAGGGCGCGTCCCCGCCTAGCGGCCGCCCGCCACGAAGCGGGTGAGGGCCGTGGTGGGGTAGTAGTGGCCGAGGATCCGGCCGTAGTCGTAGCCGGACAGCGCCAGGGCGCGGGCCCCGTACTGGCTCATGCCGACCCCGTGACCCCAACCGGCGCCCTTCAGGTCGAGCCCGCCGGTCACCGAGAAGCGCATCGACTTCAGGCCCCAACCGCGGGCGAGGCTCCTCAACTGGACCCCTTCCAACACGCGCGACCCCCCGCTGCCCGTCACCTCGAGCGCCGCGACCCGACCCGACTCGCTGACGCGCACGACGCGCAGCGAGGTCACGGCGCCGACGCCCACGCCGGCGGCCGCGAGGCTGGCGGAGACCAGGCGCGGGTCGAGGCGCGCCGTCCAGGCGCGGTGCGGGCCCGACGTCTGCACGTCCTGGAAGGCGACGAGGTACGGGATGCGCGTGCCCCAGACCTCCTGGCTCGACGCCACCGCCCCACCCGAGTCGGAATGGTAGTAGGTCTTCGCCGCCTCCCCCTGGTAGGTCACGACCACCCCCGCCGTGGCGGCGATCGCCTCGTCTGTGCGGGGGTGTTCGGCCTCCACTCCCCGGTAGACCTGGCACTCGTCCGTGGCGCAGAGATCGTAGCGCGCGGTCGGGTCGAGGGAGGTAAGCGTGTAGGAGCGCGCCGCCACCGCCTGCGCCTTCAACGCCTCCAGCGGCCAGGAGGCGGCCATCTCGGCGGGCACGACGCCCCGCAGGTACGCCTCGAGGTCGAGGACGTTGACGACCTCGACAAGGTCGCCGACGGCGCTCAGGCGGATGCTGCCCCTGTAGCGGCGCCCCGCCACCTCGAGCGTGCCTCCGTCCGCCTCGAACGTGAGGTTGGCGCCGACATCGTGCCCGTCGACGACGAGCGCGCCGCCCCGCACGGTCACCGGCCAGGCGAGCCCGGCGGGAGTCGTGGCGCGCCCCGCCGCCGTGATCACGCGGTGGGGTCCAGACGCGATCACGGTGACCTCGGGCGCGGTGGCCAGCAGCACGCGGACCGGGGTGGGCGCGGCGACGTACGCCTGCGCCAGCGCCGCCGGACCCACCGCGAGGACGAGGCAGAGGAGGAAGTGTGCCGGGGGTTTCAGGTGGCGAGGACGACGCGGCATGGCTGCCCAAGTATGACCCGCACCGCTCGAGGCCGCGTCCGACATACTCCACAGCCGGGTCGCGGCGTGGCACGATGGGGCATGTTCAGAACGGATCTGTTGCAGGACAAGGTCGTCTTCGTGACCGGCGGCGGCAGCGGCCTCGGCCTGGCCATGACGCGCCGCTTCCTCGACCTCGGCGCGCACGCCGTCATCGCCAGTCGCAGGCTCGAGCTGCTCGAGGAGCGCGCCGCGGCGCTCGAGGCGGAGACGGGACGCGCCGTCCTGCCCGTCCAGCTCGACGTGCGCGACCCAGAGGCGGTGACGCGCGCCCTCGACGCCGCCTTCGCCCGCTTCGGCAAGGTCGACGCGCTCGTCAACAACGCGGCGGGCAACTTCATCTCCCCCACCGAGCGCCTGTCGCACCGCGCCTTCGACGCCGTGTTGGGGATCGTGCTGCACGGCACCGTCTACCTGACGCTCGAGCTGGGCAAGCGGTGGATAGCGGCGGGGTCGCGGGGGTCCGTCCTCTCGATCGCCGCCACCTACGCCGAGCGGGGCTCGGGCTACGTGGTGCCGTCCGCCGTCGCGAAGGCGGGCGTCGTGGCGCTGACCCGCTCACTGGCAGGCGAGTGGGGCAAGTACGGCATCCGGCTCAACGCCATCGCACCGGGGCCGTTCCCGACGCCGGGTGCCTGGAGCCGGCTACTGCCGACGAAGGAGATCGAGGAGCTGTTCGAGAGCCGCGTCCCGCTCGGGCGCGTGGGCGACCACCTGGAGCTGGCCAACCTGGCGAGCTACCTGCTGTCCGACGAGGCGGGGTTCGTGACCGGCGACCTGGTCTACATAGACGGCGGGGAGAGCGCCTTCAACGCCGGGGAGTTCAACCTGCTCGACGCGGTGACGCCCGAGCAGTGGGACGCGCTCGCGGCCGCGCGGCGCAAGGAGTGACGCGGCCTACAGGTCGGTCCCGCCCGGCACCTTCAACGTGAACAGGCCCGTGGCGCCCTGGTAGCGCATGACGACCGTGTACTCGCCGCTGCCGCCCTCGAACACGCGGTCGAGCGCGGCGCGCTGCCCGGCGCCGTAGGTGGCCTCGAACAGCTTGGTCTCGCTGCCGGCCGCGGCGCCCGTCTGGAAGCTGCTGGGGCGCTGGTAGCGCACCTCCACGGTGACGCTGCCGGCCTTCACGTCGCCGGTGAAGCGCACGGGCATGTCCGTGCGCTGGAGCGTGCGGCGCGACGTGGTGGCGGTGAAGTCCTTCTTGTAGACGAAGACCGGGGTCTGGCCGGGGATGCCGAGGTACCACCCGCGCGTCTCGCCCACGGCGAAGAAGACGATGGCGAGGATCACCAGGAAGGTGAGGAAGCCACGCATGCGGGGAGTATACCGGGCGCGCGGCGAGAGGCGAGTGGAGCATCCCGCAGT
>JACFNR010000005.1:68682-77856 GCA_019454765.1 Trueperaceae bacterium
GGTATCAGGCCTTGGTGCCGGCGACCTGCTTGTGCAGGTTGCGCAAGACGGTGTGGAGGATGCCGCCGTTGCGGTAGTACTCGAGCTCGACGGGCGTGTCGAGACGGCAGGCGACCTGGAACTCGACCTTCGTGCCGTCGGCCTTGGTGGCGGTGACGGCGAGGCGCTGGCGCGGCCGGACGTCGGGGGTCACCTCGATGTCGAAGGTCTCCGTGCCGTCGAGGCCCAGGCCGGCCGGGTCCTCGTCGGCGAGGAACTGCAGCGGCAGGACGCCCATCCCCACGAGGTTGGAGCGGTGGATGCGCTCGTAGCTCTTCGCGATGACGGCCTTGACGCCCAGGAGGTAGGTGCCCTTGGCGGCCCAGTCGCGGCTCGAGCCCATGCCGTAGTCATTGCCGGCCAGGACGATGGTGGGAACGCCCTTGGCGAGGTAGTTGCGCGAGGCCTCGAAGATGCTTGTGACCTCGCCCGTCGTGAAGTCGGTGGTGTAGCCGCCCTCCGTGCCGGGCGCCGTCTGGTTCTTGAGGCGGATGTTCGCGAACGTGCCGCGCGTCATCACCCGGTCGTTGCCGCGCCTGGAGCCGTAGGAGTTGAAGTCCTTCTTCTCGACGCCGTTGTCGACGAGGTAGCGGCCGGCAGGGCTGTCGAGCGCGATCGAGCCCGCGGGCGAGATGTGATCCGTGGTGACCGACTCGCCGACCTTGACGAGCACGCGCGCGCCCGTGATGGGGGCGATGGCGACTGGCACGTCGGGCATGTCGATGAAGAACGGCGGCTCCTGGATGTAGGTGGAGGCCTCGTCCCACTCGAAGAGCTGGCCGCCCTTGACGGGGATGGCGTTCCAGGCCTCGTTGGAGCGTTCGATGCCGTCGTACATGCGCCGGAACGTCTCGGGGTTCATGGCGGCCTCGAGGCGCTCGGTGACGTCGGCGTAGGTGGGCCAGAGGTCGCGCAGGTAGACGGGGTTGCCGTCCTGGTCCTCGCCGAGCGGGTCGTTGACGATGTCGATGTCGACGGTGCCGGCTAGGGAGTACGCGACGACCAGCGGCGGGCTGGCGAGGTAGTTGGCTCGCGTGTTGGGGTTGATGCGCCCCTCGAAGTTGCGGTTGCCGCTCAGCACGGAGGCGGCGACGAGGTCGCCCTCCTCGATGGCCTTGACGACCGCGGGCGGCAGCGGGCCGGAGTTGCCGATGCAGGTGGTGCAGCCGTAGCCGACCACGTAGAAGCCGACCTGCTCGAGGTAGGGCAGCAGGCCCGTGTCGCGCAGGTACTCGGTGACGACCTTGGAGCCGGGCGCGAGGCTCGTCTTGACCCACGGCTTGGCGCGCATGCCGCGCTCGGCGGCCTTCTTGGCAACCAGGCCGGCGGCCAGCATGACCGAGGGGTTGCTCGTGTTGGTGCACGACGTGATGGCGGCGATGACGACGTCGCCGTGGGTGAGGTCCTTCTCGACCCCGCGGAACGACAGGTGGCCGGTCCGGTCGAGCTGCTCGTCCGTCAGCGCGTAGCCGCGCTTCTCGATCGGCCGCTTGAGGTCCTCGTGGAACTGACGCTGCATGTCGGTGAGGGCGATGCGGTCCTGCGGCCGCTTGGGACCGGCGAGGCTCGGCACCACCGTGGCGAGGTCGAGTTCCAGCACCTCACCGAACTCGGGTTCGGGGCTCGCCGCGTCGTGGAACATGCCGTTGGCCTTGGCGTAGCGCTCGAGCGCCTCCACCTCGTCGGGGAGCCTGCCAGTCTGGCGCATGTAGCGCAGCGTCTCGGCGTCGACCGGGAAGAAGCCGACGGTGGCGCCGTACTCGGGCGCCATGTTGCCGAGGGTGGCGCGGTCCGGCACGGTCATGCTGGCCATGCCGGGGCCGAAGAACTCGACGAACTTGCCGACCACGCCGTGCTTCCTGAGCATCTCCGTCACGACGAGGACGAGGTCGGTGGCCGTGGCGCCCTCCGGGAGCTTGCCCTTGAGTCTGAAGCCGACGACCTCGGGGATGACCATGTAGTACGGCTGACCGAGCATGACGGCCTCCGCCTCGATGCCGCCGACGCCCCAGCCGACCACGCCGAGCCCGTTGATCATCGTGGTGTGGCTATCGGTGCCAACCAGCGAGTCGGGGAAGATCACGTCCTTGTCGCCGTCTTGCCTGTGCTGCACGCCGCGCGCCAGGTACTCGAGGTTGACCTGGTGAACGATGCCCGAAGCGGGCGGCACGACGTTGAAGTTGCTGAACGCCGACTGGCCCCAGCGGAGGAACTCGTAGCGTTCGCGGTTGCGTTCGAACTCGATCTGGGAGTTGCGCAGGAGGGCGAAGGGGCTGTCGTACTCGTCGACCTGCACGGAGTGGTCGATGACGAGGTCGACGGGCACCTGCGGGTTGATCTTCTCCGGGTCGCCGCCCATGCGGTGCATGGCGCTGCGCAAGGCAGCGAGGTCGACGACGGCGGGCACGCCGGTGAAGTCCTGCAGGATCACCCGCGCCGGCATGAAGGGGATCTCCTCCTCGTAGCGCCGCTTGGGGTCGTAGGCGGCGAGGCGCTCGATGTCCTCGCGGGTGACCAGGAAGCCGTCCTCGTTGCGCACGAGCGACTCGAGCAGGACCTTGATGGAGAACGGCATCTTGTCGATGTTGCCGAGGCCCTGCTCCTGCAGGGCGGCCAGCCGGTAGTAGTAGGCGGCGCCGGAACCCGTATCGAACGTCGCCTTCGCGCCGAAAGAGTCGCCCTGGTGCTTGCTGGTCATGTCCGCTCCTTGTCGTGGGGCCTGATGGAGTGTCTGCGGGCGCGGGCCCGCGCGGATCGGGCCGGCTGCGGCGCCCGCCGCGGACGCCCGACGACCCATGCTCACTCAATCTTGCGGCTACTCTAGGTGATATGACAGTCCAGCAATCACATAGCGCGTTGGACGACGCCTCCGACGAGGCCGTGCCGGCCGCGCCCGGCGCCCGCACCCTCATCGTCACCGACGAGCGCGCGGCCGACGCCCTCACCAACCCGACGAGCCTGCGGCACCTGGCGCCCTTCCTCGGCCGCGTCTCGAGCGTCTCCGCCGCCGCGCGCGAGAGCGGGGAGAAGCCCAACACGACCCTGCGCCGCGTCCACCGCTTCGCCTCTCTCGGCCTCGTCGAGGTGGCGGCCACCGAACCCCGCGCCGGGCGGCCCATCAAGCTCTACCGCTCGACGGCCGACGTCTTCTTCGTCCCGTTCGAGGTCACCCACTCCGAGTCGCTGGAGGCGGCGCTGGCCGAGCGCGACCACTACTGGGAGCGGATGCTCAGGCGCAACGTCGTGAGGGGCAGGCGCGAGGCGCTCGGCGAGTGGGGCACGCGCTTCTACCGCGACCGCAAGGGTCGCCTACAGGTGCAGACCGCCGTGACGCCCGACGCCAACGCCACCACCCTCGACCCGGGCGCGCCCGCCACGCTGTCGCTCTGGCGCGACCAACTGCAGCTCGACTTCGCCGACGCCAAGGAGCTGCAGCGCGAGATGTTCGCGTTGGTGCAGCGGTACCAGCGCAAGAGCGGCGCGCAGCGCTACCTTGTGCGCATGGGGCTGGCGCCCATCCTCGGCGACGACGCCTGAGGGCGCGCCCGAGGGCGCGCCTGAGGGCGCGCCCGAGGGCGCCACGTGCCGTCACGTCCCTCACGGACAACGCGGTTAGCATGAGGCATGACGAACTCGACCATCGCCCTACGGCGCCGCCCCGCCTGGGGGCGTAAGGCCCTCGCTGCCACCCTGCTCCTGGCGCTGGCGGCCTGCGCGCCCGGCGCGTTCGGGCCGGCGGCGGCGACCGACCCGGTGGCCGCCGAACTCGAACGGACCGCCCAGGTGCTCTACCACCGCATGGAACTCGGTCACCTCGAGACCGGCGTGTACACGACGAACGCGCTGATCGACGTGAAGCTGCCCGAGGGGGCGCGCTGGACGCTTCAGGACTTCGCCGCCGACGGCTCGAGCTACGTGCTCGTGCTCACGTCGTCGCGGCTGGCGGGGGCAGCCTGGCGGGTCTCGCCTCGCGGCGTCGCCCGCTTCTCCCCCGCCTGAGCGGGGCCGGCCTCAGGCCCCCACGGGGACGTGCTTGTTGACGCGGGCCTGGTAGGCCGATTTGGGTTGCACGCCCACCATGACCTCCACGGGCTTGCCGTCCTTGAACAGCATCACGGTGGGGATGCTCATGACGCGGTACTCCTTGGCCACGAGCAGGTTGTCGTCGACGTTGAGCTTGCCGACCTTCACCTTGCCGGCGTAGTCGGCGGCCAGCTCCTCCATCACCGGCCCCACCAACCGGCACGGTCCGCACCACGGCGCCCAGAAGTCCACCAGCACCAGGCCCGTGTCCGTCTCGCTCGCGAAGTTGCCGTCCGTCAACTCGACCGCTTTGCCCATCAGTCTCACTCCCGTTTGGACGCGTCCCGCGCGCCCGGCGAAATCGCCACCCAGGTTACGGTCCGGCGCCGACCGCGTCATGTAACCGGCTAGACACCCGGGGCGGCGGCGTCACCCCACGCCACGAGCGCCGCGGCCGGGGCCCCGCGGGTGACGCGCGGCGGCGCCATGCCGAGCGCCTTGTGACCGCCCTTGACGGCGGCCCGCACCGCCGCGCGCGGGTTGAGCCTGACGCCCTGCGCCGCCAAAGCGGTGGCCACCTCGACCGTGACGTCGACGTCCGAGTCGCCCTCGAGCGACTCCGTCCCGAACGCCAGCTCGACGCCGTGGCGCGCGTAGAGCGTCCACGGGAACGGGTCACAGCCGGCGGCGGCGTCAGCGCGCGGCGTGTGCACCACCACGGCGCCCGCCCGCGCCACGAGGCGCACGTCGTCCTCGTCGACGCAGCCCGCCCGTACCAGCGTGGGCGCGCCGTCCAGCACGCCCAGCTCCGCGAGGTAAGCGACGGGCGAACCGCCGTGGCCGCGGAACGTGGCGCCGCGCGCCGCCAGCTCCGCCGCCAACGGGCCCGAGCCGTCGAGGTGGAGCGCCCGCTCGGCGGGCGACCCGGCGACGTGGACGGCCAGCGGGAGGCCGGCGGCGCGCGCGTGGGCCGCCAGGCGCGCCAGGAGCGGCGCGCTCACCGTGTGCGGCGCGTGCGGCGCCAGCCCCACGCGCATGCCGCCGGGACGCGCGAGGGCCGCGAACCGCGCCAGGTCCCGGATAGCCGCGTCGAAGGCGGCGTCGGCGTCCTCCTCGCGCGGCGCCACCACCTCCCAGTAGGCGACCCCGCCGACCTCGTCCTGGGCGAGCAGGAACTCCATCGCCGCCGCGTCGGCGACGACCGCGCCGATCACCCTCGTGCCACACGCCGCGAGCGCCGCGAGCCGGCTCCTCGTGGCGGCGACGGCCGCGCCTGGTCCGACTCCCGCGGAGCCGTCGACGGCCACGGCAGTGCCGACCGCCACGCGCGACCGGGCGGCGCGGCTTGGCAGGCCCAGGTGGACGTGGGCGTTGACGACGGGCGGCGAGATGGCGAAGCCGCAGTCGAGTGTCGCCGCGGCGCTCGTGAGCGCAACAAGGGCGCCGGCGCCGGCGCCGGCCCCCGGCGCCGGGCCGACCGCCACCACGCTGTTCACGCCCGGCCCCCGCTGAAGCGTGACGGCGCCGTCCGCGCGTGGCAGCCCGAGCCCGTCGTAGACGACCCGCGCACGCGCCACGACCCGCCCGAAGGGGGTGAGGGCCTCCGTCAACTCCGAGAGCGGCCTCGTCGGCACCTAGCCCGCCCCCGCCCGGCCCGCCCCCGCGGCCACCGGCCGGCATGCGGGGAGGTGGCGGCGTCCGTCCATGCCGGCACCATAGCACCGGCCGGGACGACGCCCCTGCCGCCCTGCGCCGCGGCGCGGGTGGCTGTGTACTCCGCGCAACCGGCCGGGTAAACTGGACGCATGTCGACAGATCCGCCGTCCGCGGCGAGCAGCCCCTGGCGTCCGCTCTTCGAGAACGTCCGCGCGGCCGTCGGCCAACGGCGCGACGAGCACGGCGTGGTGGGGAGCATCAACTGGCTGCGAAGCGCCATGGAGGCCCAGGGCGCCAACCCCAACGTCGTGAGGAACATCATCTACCGCGACAAGGGGCGCATCCCCGACAAGCGCGCCCTGCTCCTCATCCTCGACCGGCTGTGGCAGGAAGCCGGCAACGGGCCGCTCGAACTGCCTGAGCTGCAGGCCCTGCTCTCGCCCACCGCGGGAGCCGAGCAGGAGGTGCTGCAGCTCCTTGGCCGCGACAAGCGCAAGGCCTACCGCGCCATGGTCGGCGGCCTGCGGGAGGGCGAGATGCCCAAGGTGCTCGTCACCGGCAGGCCCGGCTCCGGCAAGACGCTGCTCACCGACTACGTCAGGCAAGGCGCCATGCTCGTCGACCAGCTGGAGCTCGACATCGTCCGCCTCGAGTTCGGCAGCTCGGAGTTCGCGACCTCCCTCGCCCGTCTGGCCGCCGAGCTAGGCGTCCCGAGCGAGGTCATGGAGTCACGCCTCGTGCGCATCGCCACCGCCAGCGCCTTCGCGGTGCAGGCCGACGCTCAGGCCGAGGTGGCGCGCGTGATCCTCGAGGCCGTACGCAACCGCAAGTCGAACCTCCTGCTACTGCTCCACGTGTCGCAGGCGCTCGCCACCCAGGACGCGCTCGGCCTGGTCCCGCTCCGCCTCAACACCAAGGAGGTGCCGCGCGTGAGCGCCAGCGAGTGGCTGTGGGTGACGCTGTTCGAACCCCTCGCTCGGCAGCCGCACGTGGCCCTCTTCGTGACGATGACCGACCTCCCGGCGCGCGCCATGCAGCGCCTCGGCAACTTCGAGGACCCCATCAGGCTCACCCCGCCGTCCGCCGCCGAGGCGCGCCGCTTCGTCAGGGCCCGCATGCCCCACCTCGGCGCGAGCCAACAGGAGGAGATCGTGCAGCGCGCCGGCCGCTCCTTCGAGGAGCTCCGCACCCTCACGCTCCTCGCCCAGGCGCGAGCGCCGCAGGCGGCGGGCGCCCAGCTCGACCAGCACTACATCGAGCAGCTGTCCCGCCTCGTCACGGACGGCGACGCCGAGCTGCGCAACTTCCTGGCGGCGCTGGCGGTGCTGTCGCCGCCAGAGTTCCCAGTCTTCGAGGCGCGCCGCATGCAGAGGGTCCGCGACGTCGACCGCGAGCTGGGACCGTTCGAGCTGTCGTTCCTCGACCCCGTCCCTGGCCAACCGGGGCAGTACCGCTCGTTCTCGCGCCACCTCGCGCGCGCCCTCCAGGCCCGGCTCCTCGCCTCCGACCCGGACGCCTACCGCCGCGCGCAGCAGGCGGCCGCCAACGCCTACCTCGCCGAGGCCACTGCCGAGCCGACGGGCGAGGCAGCCAACCGCTACCTGCACCACCTGTTCGAGTCCCGCGACTGGCCGGCGCTCACGCGCTGGCTCCAGACCCACGTCGTCTCCCACTCGCAGGTCAGGCAGGTCTGGCACGCGGCGGCGGCCGAGCTGCCCGCCGGCCCGACCTTCGACGCCGTGGCGCGCGAGGTTGCGGCGCACTACGTGAAGCTCGGCGCGTACCAACACCCCGAGGCGGTGCGGGCGTTCGAGGCCGCCGCCGCCTCCAGCGACCGGGCGCTTCGCGCCTGGACGCTCATCAAGCGCGCGGAGGGCGAGGCGCTCGCCGGCAGGTTCGAGCGCGCCGAGGTCCTGCTCGACACCGCTCCGGCCAGCGACTCGGCGCTCCTGCAAGCCGAGTCGGCCCTGGCGCGCGCGAGCATCGCCCGCTGGCGCGGCGACCTGGCCGAAGCGGCCCGCCTCGTGACGGGCACCGCCCTCGGGGCGCTGGGGCGCGTGACCGACGACACCAGCGAGGCGCGCCTGGTGGCGGCCAAGGTGAAGGTGTGGGAGGGCCTGATCGCCAAGGACCGCGGCGACCTCGAGGCCGCTAGCGACCTCCTGGGCCTGGCCGAGTCGGACGACGACCTCGTGCGTGCCCGCATCGAGTTCCAGCGCGGCGACGTCCACATGCGCCTCGGTCGGCTCGACGCGGCGCTCACCGCGCTGGACCGAGCCGTCCTGCTGGCGCAGCGCTCCGAGGCCCTGCCCCGCGAACGCACCCGCTACCTCGCGCGGCGCGGCAGCCTCCTGCGGCTGCGCGGCGACCTGACCGGCTCGGCGGCCGACTTCGAGGCCGCCAGAGCCCAACTCGACAGCGAGGAGGAGCCCGGCGCCGAGACTGAGTTCTGGCGCGCCAAGGTGGCCGACGAGTCGTCACTGACGGCGCTGGCCCTCGGCGACTTCGAGGAGGCCACCTACGCCATCACCCACGCCCTGGCGGGCTTCCGCGACTACGCCGTCGAACAGGGAGCCGAGGTCGATTACCGCGTGCTGCGCGCGACCCTCAACCTCGCGCTCGCCTACGCCTGCCGCGGGCTCGCCCTCCCCTACCGCCGACCGTTCCCCGTCACCCGCGGCAACGTGGACTCCCCCGACCTGCGCCACGCCAGACACCACATCGACGAGGTGCTCGCGTCGCTCGGTAGCGGCGCCCACCGCGATTTCCTCCGCTTCCAGGCGCGGCTGCTGGCCTCCCAGTTCGCGCCGACGGGCGCCGAGGCGCTGCGCCACGCGGAGGAGGCGACCTCGGTCGCCGCCTTCGCCTACCAGTCGGCGCTCGCCCTCAGCGCCCGCGCCGCCGCGCACCTGCGCACCGGCGGGGCGGCGGCCGCCCTGCGCGACGTTCAGGAGGCCGAGGAGCGGCTCGGACCCGCCACGCCCGACGAGAGCAGCGACGCGGGGCTGCGCGCGCAGCTGAGGGCGCAAGCGCTCGACGTGTACCTCCACCGTGGCGACACGGCGCGGGCCGCCGAGACGTTGGCGCTCGTCCTCGAGGACGGCAGCCTCCTCCCCTACCACGAGGGCGTACTGCGCGCCTTCGGCGAGGCCGCCGACGACCACGCGTCGGGCGACGGTTGGAAGAAGCACCGCCGGCTCCGCGCGCTGCTACGGCTCGACGGGACGGGACCGTCCACCCCCGCCCGCCTGCCCGACGCGCTGGTCGCCGCCTGGCGCGCCCGCAACCGCGTGGCAGTGGCGTAGGTGTCGGCCGTGACGGCGGACGAGGCGGCGCCCGGCGCGCGGGAGCCCGCTGCGCGGGAGCCCGCTGCGCGGGAGCCCGCTGCGCGGGAGCCCGGCGCGCGGGAGCCCGCTGCGCGGGAGCCCGGCGCGCGGGAGCCCGCTGCGCGGGAGC
>JACFNR010000005.1:77956-98948 GCA_019454765.1 Trueperaceae bacterium
GCGCGGGAGCCCGCTGCGCGGGAGCCCGGCGCGCGGGAGCCCGCTGCGCGGGAGCCCGCCGTGCGGGAGCCCGCCGTCCACGTCACGGCCCGCGCCGCTCCCGCCCACTTGGCGGCCCTCACGCCACACCCTGGCCTCGATCGCTTCCGGCCACCCGCCCGGCAGCTCGCCGCCCTGGTCGACATCGCCGCCGACCCTCGCGGCCGCGTGGTGGTGGCCGAGACGAACGGCACGCTGGTGGGCTACGTCGCCTTCCACCCGCCCACCGAGGTCGAGTCGTGGGGCGCGGACGCCACCGGCCAGCTCGTCGAGTTGGGGGCCGTCGAGGTGGCGCCCGGCTTCCGCGGGCAGAACATCGCCAACCGCCTGTTGGCGGCAAGCTTCGCGGACGGCGGTTACGACGACGCGGTGGTGTTCGCCACCCTGTACTCGTGGCACTACGACCTCCAGCGGGCCGGCATGTCCGACCTCGCCTACCGCCGCATGCTGGAGCGGCTGTACCGAGGCGCCGGCCTCGAGGTGTTCCCGACCACGGACGAGGAGGTCCGCAGCAGCGCCGCCAACGCCCTGATGGCTCGCATCGGCCCGCGCGCACCGGCTGCGGTGGTGGCGGAGTTCCACCGCCTGCGCAAGGCCCAAAGGGAGCCGCCGCCGGGCGCCTGGTAGCATCGGCGCCAAGAGGAGACTGCCATGCTGGTGAACGAGATCATGACCCGCCAGGTCGTCGCGATCGGGCCCGACACGCCTATCCGCGACGTGCAGCGGCTCATGGAGCAGCGCAACATCAGGCACTTCCCCATCCTGGAAGAACGCAGCGGCGGCGGGGCCGACCGCCTCGTCGGCATCGTCTCCGACCGCGACCTGAGGCTGGTTGGCGCCGATCACCCCCGCGCCAAGGCCGACGTCGGCGCCCTCGACCCCGTCAGGTCGGTCATGGTGGCGCCGGTCCTCGTCGCCCACCCCGAGGACCCCATCGAGGAGACCGCCAAGACGTTGCGCGACCACAAGATCGGCGCCATGCCCGTGATGGACGACGGTCGCCTCGTGGGCATCGTCACGGGGATAGACATGCTCGACGCCCTCATCAGCATGTCGGGCGTGCGCGGGGCCTCCAGCCGCCTCGAGGTCGAGCTGGTGGATCGCCCCGGCGCGCTGGCCGGACTGCTGGACCGCGTCGCGAGCCGCAACGTCAACGTCTCGAGCGTCATGACGTCGCGCGCCGACGAGGGGAGCGTCGCGTTCGTGCTCAGGGTCGGCACCGCCGACGGCCACGGCCTCGCCAGCCACCTGCGCGGCCTCGGCTACAACGTGCTCTGGCCTCCCGAGGCGCCGGAGGCGTGACAGCGGGTGGAGGGGTGGCCTTCGTCCACGACCCGCGCCTGTCGCGTTACGAGCTCCACCCCGATCACCCCTTCAAGCCCCTGCGCCTCGAGCTGACCCGCTCGCTGCTCGAACACGTGGGCCTGCTGACGCCGGCCGAGGTGGTCCCGCCGGTCGAACTCGACGAGGGCGCGCTCCTGGCCGTGCACGACCCCGGTTACGTCGCCGCCGTCAAGGCGGCCTCCTTGGGACGGCCGGGCGCTGAGGCGTCACGCCACGGGCTCGGCACGGCCGACAACCCCGTCTTCCCGGGCATGCACGACCTCGTCTCCCTCGTCTGCGCGGGCACCGTCGCCGCCATGGACGCGGTGGTGGAAGGTCGGGCCCTGCGCGCCGTCAACCTGGCCGGCGGACTGCACCACGCCCTGGTCGACCGCGCCTCCGGCTTCTGCGTCTACAACGACCTGGCGGTGGCCATCCGTCGCGTCGTCGACCGCCACGGTCTCAGGGTGGCCTACCTGGACCTCGACGCGCACCACGGCGACGGGGTGCAGTGGTTGTTCTACGACGACCCCGCCGTCATGACCATCAGTCTCCACGAGTCGGGCCACTACCTGTTCCCCGGCACGGGCCACACCTACGAGACCGGCAAGGGCGCGGGCCGCGGCCTCTCGGTCAACGTCCCGCTCGAGCCGTTCACCGAGGACGGGTCCTACCTGGCCGCGTTCGAGGCAGTCGTCCCGGCCGCGCTGCGGGCCTTCGCGCCCGACGTGATCGTCTTGCAGGCCGGCGCCGACGCCCACAGGCTCGACCCCCTTGCCGACCTGGCCCTGACGCTGACGGGGATGGCGGCGGCGTACCGCCGCACGGTCGAGCTGGCCGACGAGCTGACCGGGGGCAGGCTCGTCGCCACCGGCGGCGGCGGCTACGACCCCTACCGGACGGTTCCGCGCGCCTGGGCGCAGCTGTGGGCGGCGCTCACCGTGCGGAGCGTCCCGGCCGAGCTGCCGCGCGCCTGGGCGGACGAGTGGCGCGAGCGCCTGCCGAGCGGCGTGGAGCTGCCGCGGCGCGCGCTCGACGGGCCGGACGACTACCCCCCTCAACCGAAGAGGGCCCAGGTCACGCGCCGCAACCAGGTGGTGGCCGACCGCGTGCTCGACGCCCTGACGACCATCTGGCGCGACACGGGCCTCTCGACCGGCGCGGCCGGGCGGGGAGCCGCGGCGCGGTAACCTCGCGCCAGAACGGAGGCAACGGGATGCGCATCGGCTTCATAGGCCTGGGGACCATGGGGGCCCCCATGGCGGCCAGGCTGCTCGCGGCGGGCTTTCAGGTGACCGTCCACAACCGCACGCGCGCCAAGGAGGAACCGCTCGCGGCCCAGGGCGCCCTCCGGGCGACGAGCCCGCGCGCGTGCGCCGAGGGCCAGGACGTCGTCTTCACCATGGTGTCGGACACGCCGGACGTCCAGGCGACGGTGCTTGGCGACCAGGGCGCCTCGGAGGGGATGGCGCCAGGTAGCGTCCTGGTCGACATGAGCACCATCAGCCCGACGACCACGCGGCGCATCGCGGCCGCGCTCGCGGAGCACGACGTCGCGATGCTCGACGCCCCCGTGTCGGGCGGCAGCGAGGGTGCGAGGGCCGGCACGCTGTCGATCATGGTGGGCGGCGACGCGGACGCCCTCGCGCGCGTCCGTCCGGTGCTGGAGCAGCTCGGGAAGCTCGTGACGCACGTCGGCCCGGTCGGCAGCGGGCAGGTGGCCAAGGCCGTGAACCAGGTGATCCTCGCGGGCGCATACGCCTCGGTGGCGGAGGGCATGGCTCTCGCGCTGAAGGCGGGCATCGACGTCGACGCCGCCCTGACGGCGTTGGGCGGCGGCGCCGCCGGCTCGTGGGTGCTCGCCAACCGCGCCCGCAACATGCTCGCGGGCGACTACCCGTTGGGGTTCCGCACGCGCCTGCACCGCAAGGACCTCGGCATCGCCCTTGGCGCCGGCCGCGACCTGGGCGTCAGCATGCCGGTGGCGGCCTACGTCGAGCAGCTCGAGACGAGCCTCGTCGCCCGGGGGCTGGGCGACGAGGACGTTTCGAACGTGGCGCGGATCGTGCGGGAGCAAGCCGGCCTGGACGACGGGCGGGGCTGACCTCAGGCGGGGCGGCGCGCCACCACCCAGACGCGCTCGGCGTCGACCGGCGCCGGGGCCCGGTCGGGGAACGCCACGACCTCCACCTCGACGAAGCCCGCCTCCGCCAGCAGGCGCCGCAGGGCGGCCTCGTCGTAGCCGCGCTCCCGGTGCACCTCCGTGAAGGTGCCGTCTTCCGTCCGGCAGAACGCCGCCACGGTGACCACCCCCGTGACCTCGTCGTAGTCGTGGCTCCACCGGTAGTAGACGTCGTCCGCCCACCCCTCCGCCACGCCGCCCTGCCACAGCTCACGCAGGCCGACCGGGGTGTTCACGTCGAACACGAAGGCGCCCCCTGGCAGGAGGTGCGCCCTCACCCGGGCGAGCGCGGCCGCGAACGCGGCGTCGGTCAGGAGGTTGTTGAGGGCGTCGAACACGGAGTAGACGAGCGAGAAGCGCCGGCCCAGGCTGAAGGTCTCGAACTCTCCCCGCGTGAAGGGCACCGCGGGCAGCTTGCGCCTGGCGACCGCCAGCATGGCGGCGCTCGCGTCGAGCCCCTCGACGTCGTAGCCGCGGCGCCAGAGCGGCAACGTGGCGTTGCCCGTGCCGCACCCGAGGTCGAGCACGGGGCCGCCGGCAACCGACGCCTGCCCGGCCAGGTCCACCACGAAGTCGGCCCAGTCGTCGTACTCGACCTCGGCCATGATCGTGTCGTACACGCCAGCCAGCAGCGTGTAGGGCGCGGCGAGGTCCTTGGGCGCGTCCGCTGTCATGAGGACCGATGATACCGTCCGCCTAGGACAGCACGGGTCCCGCTTAGCCCCTGGCCGGGTGCGGCGCCGCCCCGCGTACCCTGAAGGCGTCGCGCCCGCGGCCGACTCCCGCCCCCGCGGTCGGCCGCGGGTCCGGCCCACCCGCCACCGCGCGGGCGCCGCGCGGGCGCCACGCGGCACGCACCTACCCTCACCCGGCACCTGGTAGCGTGGAGCCATGATCGGGGTAGACCTGGGCACCACCAACGTCAGGATCCACGTGAAGGGCAAGGGGGTGCTCCTGCGGGAGCCCGCCGTGATCGCGGTGGTGAAGGGGACGACCGACATCAAGGCCGTCGGCCAGGAGGCGTACAGGATGCTCGGTCGCACGCCGGGGAACATCACGGCCATCCGGCCCATGGCGGACGGCGTCATCGCCGATTACACCCTGACCGAGCGGATGCTGAAGGCGTTCATCCGCAAGGTCCTCACCGGACCCTCCCGCTTCATCCGGCCGAACATCATGGTCTGCATACCGTCGGGCATCACCGACGTCGAGCGGCGCGCCGTCGTCCAGGCCGTGCACGAGATCGGGGCGCGCAAGGCGTTCCTCATCGAGGAGCCGGTGGCGGGCGCCATCGGCGCCGGCATCGCCATCGCCGAGCCCGTCGGCTCCATGGTGATCGACATCGGTGGCGGCACCACGGACCTCGCCATCATCAGCCTTGGCGGCATCGTCGTCTCCAAGAGCCTCCGCATCGCCGGCAACACGTTCGACCGCGACATCATGGCGCACGTGAAGGCCAAGCACAACCTGCTCATCGGCGACCGCACCGCCGAGGAGATCAAGCGCGAGATCGGCGCCGCCAAGATCGTGTCGGAGAGCGACCGCCAGAGCATGGAGGTCAGGGGCCGCGACCTCATCGACGGCATGCCGAAGAGCGTGACGGTGACCACCGAGGACGTCGTGCTGGCGCTCAAGTCGTCGCTCGAACGCATCGCCGAGGGCATGCGCAAGGTGTTGGAGCAGGGTCCGCCAGAGCTCGTGTCGGACGTCATCGAGCGCGGCATCGTGCTCACGGGTGGCGGGGCGCTCCTGCGCCACCTCGACAGCTACCTCTCAGGCATCACCGCCATACCCGTCGGGGTGGCGGCCAACGCCGCCGACTGCGTCGTGCTGGGCACGGCCCAGGCGCTCGACCTGGTCCACGTCCTCAAGGACGCTCACTTCGAGCAGACGCGCTGACCCGCGCCGCGCCGTCGTCCGCGGCCGCCGCCTTGGCCAGGCGCCCCACCGCCACGAAGCCGAGCGCGTAGGCGAGGGCCAGCAACACCACGAGCAGGTACAGGGGCGCTCCCCGTTGCTCGGTCGCCAACGCCAACGCGACGAACCAGCTGACGCTGCCGTATAGCGACGCCACCACGAGCGCGGCGGTCAGCGCGGCCCGACGCCCCGTGATCTCGTGCAAGCGCGCGAACACCGCACTGGCCACCACCAACTCGACGATGGCGAACAGGACCAGCACCCAGGTAAGGATGGCGTTGGGGCGCGGCGTCACGCCGCCGGCCAGGAGGCGCACGGCGACGGCGACGAACGTGGCGAGGACGAGCTGCGCCGCGAACGCGGCGACGAACGCCAGCCGCAGCACGGCGAGCGCCCCTGCCCGCGTGACGGGCGCGTTCAGGTAGCGCCGAACGGGCCGCATCACGCCCGCGCGCTCACGCCGGCGGGGCGGTTCAGTACCCGGCTTCGTGCTCCGGCTCGACGGTGTTGCCCGCGAGCCACGTCGAGACGACCACGAAGAACCCGGCGAACACGAAGGCAGAGCCCAGGATGATGACCGAGTTGCGGCCGATGGCGATGAACTCTTCCACCTTGACCTCCAGGCGCGAGTCTACCGCACGGCGCCCTGCCTGGCGGGGAGCAGCTCGCCGGGACCCGCCGGCGCCGGGCGGGTGCGGCGCGCGAAGCGCGTCGTCATCAGGACCGCCGAGGTGGCCAGCCCCGCGACCATCCCGAACCACAACCCGCGCGGGCCGACACCGGCCCAGAACGCCAACGCCAGGCCCAACGGCATGCCGACCAGCCAGTAAGACACGAGGGTGTAGAGCATGGGGACGCGCGTGTCCTTCAGCCCGCGAAGCGCCCCGACCGCCGTGACCTGCACCCCGTCGAAAAGCTGGAACAGCGCGGCGATGGACAGGAAGGCGACGGCCACGGCCACCATGGCCTCGTTGGCGGGCTCGGCCACGTCCGTGTAGAGGCCTATGACGAGCCGCGGCGCGAACCTGAAGAGCAGCGCTGCCAGCGCCATCGCCGCCACGGCCACCGTCAGCCCCATGAAGCCGGTGCGCCTCACGGCGGGGCCGTCCCCCCGTCCGGCCGCCTGCCCTACCAGCACGCCCGTGGCGATGGCCATCCCGAGGGGGATCATGAAGGTCATGGAGGCCGATTGCATCGCCACCTGATGCGCCGCGAGGACGTCGTCCCCGAACCGGCCCATCAACAGCGCAGACACGCTGAACAGCCCGACCTCCAACCCCGTCGTCATGCCGATGGGCCAGCCCACCCTGACCACCTCGCGCATGAGGTCGGGCCGCAACCGTCTCATGCCGGCGACGACCCTCCTCTCCGGGTAACGCCAACTCACCAGCAGGAGCACGAGGGCGAACATGACGCCGTACACCGTGGCCGTGGCGAAGCCCGTGCCGACCACGCCGAGTGCCGGGAATCCCAGATGCCCGAAGATGAGCACCTCGCACAGCCCGACGTTCAGGGCGACCCCGAGGAACGCGATGACCATGATCGGCTTGGCGTCGCCGTTCCCCTCCAGGAAGCCGCGCAGCGCCTGGAAGGCCAGGTAGAAGGGGTAACCGAACGAGATGGCGCGCAGGTAGCCCGCTGCCAGGCGGGCCGTCTCCGGCTCGAGACCGAGGCCGGCGAGAAGCGGCCCGATCGTGTTGAAGACCACCAGGCCGGGCACGGAGAAGACGAGCGCCAACCAGAGCGCCTGCGACGCGACCTGGCCCGCCTCGTCGCGCCGCCCCGCGCCGACCGCCTGCGCCACCAGCGGCCCAACGGAGAAGAGGACAGACGAGGTCACGATCGAGGTGGTGAAGAAAGTGGTGGCGCCCAGCGCCATCGCGGCGAGCGCACCCGGACCCAAGCGCCCGACCATCAGGGTGTCGACGAAGCCGAGGCCGTTCTGCGCGAGCTGCGCCAGCACGAGCGGCCCCGCCAGGCGCAGCAACCCAAAGAACTCGCTCCTGCGCCACGCCGCCACCCGCTCAACATAACCGGCCGGCCCCCGCGGTACCATGACGGCCATGCGGATCCTCGTGGCGGTGGCGGCGGTTGCGGCGGTGCTCGTCGTGGCGGGGGCGGCCCTGTGGGCCCTCGGGGTCGGCCCGTTCGAGCGCGCGCCGAAGGAGCCGCCCCGCCCCAGCCTGTTCGACGCGGGCGTCGTGGCCGACCCCGCCGCGGTAAGCGCCGCCATCGCCGCCGGGGCCGACCTGCACGCGCGCGACGCGGATGGCTACACGGCGCTGATGGCGGCGGTGCGCGGCAACGCCCCCACCGCCACCCTCGACGCCCTCCTCGCCGCCGGTGCCGGCATCGACGACGTCACGGCCAACGGCTCCACCGCCCTGATGCTCGCCGCCGCGGCGGGCACGCCGGCGCAGGTCATCCACCTGCTCAACGCGGGCGCCGACCCGACCCGGGTCGACGTCGAGGGTCGCCACGCCGCCGAGCTGGCGCGTCAGAACGCGACCGTGCGCACCTCCGGGGTGTTCCCGCGCCTGGTGGAGGCGGCCGAGCGGCCGTTCCGAGCCGGTTGGCCGAGCGGCTACGTGGTGCCCGTTACGGGCGCCACCATCAGCTCGCGCCGGAGCCACCTGCCCGGTGCGCCCCGCGCTTACCGGAACGGCTACCACGAGGGCTTCGACTTCTACAACGGCACCGTCAGCGTCGACATCGGTTACGGCACGCCGATCCTGGCCGTCGCCGACGGCGTGGTGGTGCGCGCGGACCACGACTACGTCGAGAACGACCAGGCCGCCTACGACGCGCTCATCGCGGAGGCGTCGCGCGGCCTCGACACCCCGCCCGACGTCCTCGACCGCCTCCGTGGCCGGCAGGTGTGGGTCCGCCACGCGGGCGGCTTCGTGACCCGCTACGCTCACCTGGCGGCCGTGGCGGAGGGGGCCACGGTCGGCAGCGCTGTCCGGCAGGGCGACGTGATCGGCACCACGGGCAACTCGGGCACGATCGAGGCCGCGCAGGGCACCCACGACGACCCTCACCCGCACGTGGAGGTCTGGCGCCCCGACGGGACCTTCCTCGGTTCCGGCATGGAGCCCGAGGAGATCTGGGCGCTGGCGGCGCAGGTGTTCGGCACGGCCGCGCTGCCGCCC
The DNA here is from genome assembly GCA_019454765.1 of Trueperaceae bacterium. Lineage (NCBI taxonomy): Bacteria > Thermotogati > Deinococcota > Deinococci > Trueperales > Trueperaceae > Trueperaceae bacterium. The sequence goes on from JACFNR010000005.1 coordinate 86,570, forward strand.
TACCACGACTGACCCACCGCCGGGTCACCAGGGCAGGTTGAAGCCCCCCATGCTCGAGTTGCGGTAGTACGCCTCGATCTCGGCCGGGATGGTGGAGACGTCGTCGACGACCTTGAACAGGTGCAGGTCGCCCTCCGAGATGGTGCCGGCGCGCTGGAGCGTGCCCTGGAGCCACTGCAGGAGCCCGCGCCAGAACTCGACCCCCACCAGGTAGACGGGGAACGGCTTGATCTTGTGCGTCTGGATGAGCGTGAGCGCCTCGAACAGCTCGTCGATGGTGCCGAAGCCGCCCGGGAAGACCACGAAGGCCGTGGAGTACTTGACGAGCATCACCTTGCGCACGAAGAAGTACTTGAACTTGAGGGTGTCCGTCTGGTACGGGTTTGGCGCCTGCTCGTGTGGGAGGTCGATGTTCAGCCCCATGCTGCGCCCCCCCTCGTCCATCGCTCCGCGGTTCGCGGCCTCCATGATGCCGGGCCCGCCGCCCGTGAGCATCGTGTAGCCGTCCTTGGCCAGGGCGCGTCCCAGGCTGCGCGCCTTGTCGTAGAGCTCGGTGTCGGGCTTGAGGCGCGCCGACCCGAACACCGTGACCGCCTTGCCGACGTCGGCCATCTCCTCGAACCCCTGGACGAACTCGCCGATGATGCGGAACATCCGCCAGGTGTCCTCCGCCAGGGCGTCGATGACGTACTGCTTCTCGAAGCCGTTCATGGCGCCAGCCTAACCAGTGAGCCGCTCGAGCAGGTCGAGCAGCGGCGCGAGGGTGGGCTCGAGCGCGTCCGGGTCCGCGGCGGCCAGCGTGGCGGCGTCGTGCGTGCCCCAGGTGACGGCGTAGGTCTTCAGGCCCGCCGCGCGGCCGGCCTGCAGATCGGCGACGGTGTCGCCGACCATCCAGGCGCCGGGGCGGCCGACGGCCGCTAGCCCGCGCAGGATCACGTCGGGCGCGGGCTTGGCCGGGAAGCCCTCCGTGCCCTGCACGTGGTCGAGGAGCGGCGCCAACCCCACCGCCGCGACGAGCTCCCGCGCCGAGTCCGGCCGCTTCGTCGTGGCGACCACGCGGGCGTAGCCGCGGCGGCCCAGTTCGGCGAGTAGCTGCGCCACCTCCGGGAACACCCGGGTGCGGTCGACGAGGTGCCTGGCGTAGCGGGCGCGGTACGCGGCGGCGAGCTCCGGCAGCCGCGCGGCGGGCGCGAACGGCGCGTACATCTCCCCGAGCGGACGGCCCACGAGGGCGCGAGCCGCCTCGCGGGCCGGAGCGGGCAACCCCACGGCGGCGAAGGCGGCAAGGAAGCTGTCGAGGATGTCGTCGAGCGAGTCGACGAGCGTGCCGTCGAGGTCGAACACGATGGCGGGTCTCTCGGTCATGCCGCGAGTATCGCAGACGCTCCCGCGCCAGCGTGGGGCGTCACGCGCGAGAGCCTGGCCGGACTCGCCGCCGCGCGCCGGCGAGTCGCCGGCGGGTCGCCGACCTCAGTGCCGCAGGTAGGCGACGGTCACGCCGTGGCCGCCCTCGTAGGGGACGGCGTCCTCGAAGCGCTCGACCGTCCTGTCGGACTTCAGGTAGTTGCGCACCGCGTCGCGGAGCGTGCCCGTGCCCTTCCCGTGCAGGATGCGCACCGACTCGAGCTTCATGGCGTGCGCCTCCAGCAGGAAGTCGCGGAGCAGCTCCAGCCCGGCCTCGACGCGCTCCCCGCGCAGGTTCAGCTCGGCCGGCAGGGCAGGGGCGGCCGGGGCGACGGGCCGCTGCTTGCCCTGCGTCGAGGGCTTCACCGCCACCGGCCGGCAGTCGCCGGCGTCGACCTCGACCTTGACGAGACCGAGCTGCACCACGAGGTGGTCGCCGCGCCGCTCCAGGACCGGGCCCTCCGCGCCGTAACTCTCGACGAACACGCGCGCGCCGAGCGCGAACGGGTCCTCTGCCGGGGCGGCGGCCCGGGCGGCGGCGCTCGCACCTCGCGGCGCCGCGTCGGCGCCGCTTCGCGCGCCCTGCGCCACGGCCCGCGCCTGGCGCCTGAGCTTGCCGATCTCCTCCAGGGCGCGTGAGCGCGAGGTCGGCTCCTCGCGCGCGCTCCGCTTGAGGCGCGCCGCCTGCTGCATGGTGTCCTTCAGCAGCTCGTCGGCGCGCTGGGCGGCCGCGGCCATGAGCGCGGCCTCCCCCGCCCGCAGCCTGGCGATCTGGTCGCGTAGCAGCTCCGCCTCGCTCACGGCGCGGTCGTTGGCCGCACGCGCCGCGGCCAGTTCCCGCTCGAGCTCCTCCCTGCGGTCCTCGAGCGCCAAGAGGAGGCCCTCGAGGCGCTCCCCCTCCGGCCCGAGCAGGTCGGCCGCCCGCGCCAACAGGCGCCCGTCCAGGCCGAGCCGTTCGGCGATGGCGAGGGCGTAGCTGCGCCCCGGTTGCCCCATCACGAGCTGGTAGGTGGGCGCCAGCGCCTCGAGGTCGAAGCGCATGGCGCCGTTGACCACGCCGGGCGTCTCGGAGGCGAAGACCTTCAAGGGCGCGAGGTGCGTGGTGATGAGGCCGCGCGCGCCGGAGGCGACGATCCGCTCGAGGATGGCCTGTGAGAGCGCGGCGCCCTCGTCGGGGTCGGTGCCAGAGCCGAGCTCGTCGACCAGCACCAGCGTGTGCTCGTCGGCCGACTCCGTTATGGCGCGGAGGTTCTTCAGGTGACCCGCGTAGGTGCTGAGGCTCGCCTCGATGCTCTGTTCGTCGCCGATGTCGCAGAGTAGGGCGCTGACGCGCGGCAGGAGCGGCGGCGTGGCCGCGTCGGCCGCGACGAAGAGGCCCGCGTAGGCCATCGCGGCCGCCACGCCCACCGTCTTGATGAGCACCGTCTTGCCGCCGGCGTTCGGGCCGGTGACGACCAGGAGCCGCTGGTCGGCATCGAGGTCGATGTCGTTCGGCACGCACCCCTGCACGAGGGGGTGGCGGGCGCCCCTCAGCCGCACCCGCCCGGCGGGATCGAAGGCGGGTCGCGCGAGGCGCCAGTCCTCGGCGAGGCGCGCACTGGCGTTGACGAGGTCGAGCTGCGCGACCACCTCCAGGCTCCCGTCGAGGCGCGGCTCGTCGGCGAGCCGCCTGCCGAGCGCGAGGAGGATGCGCCGCACCTCGTCGCGCTCCTCCATCTCGAGTAGCGCCAGCTCGTTGTTCAGGTCCACGACGGAGGCCGGCTCGATGAAGACGGTGGCGCCGGAGTCGGAGCGGTCGAGCGCCAGCCCCGGTACCCTACCCTGGTGGTTGGCCCTGATGGGGATGACGTAGCGCTCGCGCCGCAAGGTGATTATCGGGTCCTGGACGTACTCCGCGTACTGCTCCAGCAGGCGGGTGAGCCGCTCGCGGATGCGACCGCGCATCGGGTTGAGGCGGCGCCTGATGTCGTACAGCTTGGGCGTGGCGTCGTCGCGGACGTTGCCGTCTGGGTCGAGCTGCTCGCGCACGAGGCGGAGCACGCCGTCGAAGGTGCCGATCTCGAGCGCCAGCTCGCCCAGCGCGGCGCGCTCTGACGTCAGGATGGCGCGTCGCAGGGTCGCCGCCCCGTCGAGCGTGTAGGCCACGCTCAGCACCTCTTGGCCGCTCAGCATGTGCCCCTCGCGCACGCGCCGCACGAGCGGCCGCACGTCCTCGATCCCGCCCAGGGCGAGGTAGCCGCCGTCCGCCACCTCCTGCACCCGGTCGAGCGCCCTCTCGGCCGCCGCCTCGCCTTGGTGCGGCACCAGCGCCAAGGCGAGCTCGCCACCCATGAAGGTCGCGGTCCGCTCCGCGAGGGCGGACCTCACCCGGTCGAAAGAGAGCTTCTCCAACGTGGGGGCCGAGGCGAGCACGACCTCCCAGTATAAGGGGTCGGCCCTGATACGCTCCTTGGCGTGACCCCTCGAGACCCGAGCGGCGCAGGTGGCCCCGCGGCAGGCACGAGTGTCGCGCTCGCACCGACCCCGCCATACTCGTGGCGCCAGACGGTGGCCGCGCTGGCAGGGTGGGAGGCGGCGCCGGACCGAGGTCGGCAGTCCCAGGACGGCGCGTGGCTGCTACCAGTCGCCGTCCCGGGCACTCCCCGCGCCGTGACCGTGAAGCTGAGCGCGCCGGGCGGCGACGGGCGCCTCGTCGCCACGGTGGCGGGCTCGCTCCCAGCGCAAGACGCGGTCCGAGTCGCCGAGGCCATCACCCACCGCCTCGCCCTCGACCTGCCTACGGCACCGCTCCTGGCGGCCGCGGAAGGCGACCCGCCGTTCGCGCCGGTGGCCGCCGCCCTGCGCGGCTTCCACCCGCCGCTCGTCACCAGCACCTTCGAGGCGGCCTGCTGGACCGTCGTGAGACAGCGGACGCCGCCCGCCTTCGCCCACGCCACGATGGAGCGCCTCGCGGCCTTCCTCGGCCGCGAGGTCCCGCCGGGCGACGGCGGCGCCCCCCTGCGCCTCTTCCCCGTCCCCGCCGACCTCGACGACGCGGCCCGCCCGGCGCTCCTCGCCGCCACCAACAACCTCCGGAAGGTGGAGCGACTGCGCGGCCTGGCAGACGCGTTCCTCGGAGTCGACGAGGCGTGGCTGCGCACGGCGCCCTACGACGAGGCGTTCGCGTGGCTCGTCCGCCTGCCGGGCCTCGGACCGTGGTCGGCGGAGCAGGTCCTGTGGCGCGGCCTCGGGCGCTACGAGCGGGTGCCGTGGCTCGACACGGGCGCGCTCGCCGCGGTGGGCGCCGTCTACCTTCGCGGCCTCACGCCGGCCAAGGGCACCGCACGCGAGCTTGCCGAGCGCTACGGCTGGTCGCAGGGGCTGTGGCTGCGCTACCTGAAGGCCTACCCTCGGGCCGTCGGGAGCGGCGGCGGGGCGCCTGCGTGACTGGAGCCGTCAGCGGCCGCCGTCGCCCCCGTCGGAACCGGGCGTGGCCGTCGCCTGGATGGCCGTGAGCGCGATGGTGTAGACGATGTCGTCGACGAGCGCCCCGCGCGACAGGTCGTTGACAGGGCGCCGCAGCCCCTGCAGCATCGGGCCGACCGACACGACGCCCGCCGAGCGCTGCACGGCCTTGTAGGTGGCGTTGCCGCTGTTCAGGTCCGGGAACACGAGGACGGTGGCCGTGCCGGCCACCACGCTCCCCGGCGCCTTGCTGGCGGCCACGCTGGGCACGGTGGCGGCGTCGTACTGCAGCGGACCGTCGAGCACCAGGTCCGGGCGGCGCTCCCTTGCGATGCGGGTGGCCTCCCGCACCTTGTCGACGTCGGCCCCCTCGCCGGAGCTGCCCGTCGAGTAGCTGAGCAGGGCAACGCGCGGTTCGATGCCGAAGGCGGCGGCCGAGTCGGCGGACTGGATGGCGATGTCGGCGAGTTCGTGCGCGTCCGGATCGGGGTTGACGGCGCAGTCGCCGTACACCAGCACCTGGTCCGGCAGGCACATGAAGAAGACCGACGACACGAGCCGGGCGTCACGATGGGTCTTGATCAGCTGGAGCGCGGGCCTGACCGTGTTGGCCGTGGTGTGCAGCGCGCCCGACACGAGGCCGTCGACCTCGCCCTGCGCCAGCATCATCGTGCCGAGCACCACGTTGTCCCTGAGCTGGTTGCGGGCACCGTCCGCCGTGAGCCCCTTGTGGCTGCGCAACCCCACCATCGGCTCGACGTAGCGCTCCCTGAGCGCGTCGGTGGGCTCGACGACCTCGACGCCCACGTCGAGTGTCACCCCCTGCGCCTCGGCGACGCGCCGGACCTCGTACGGATCGCCGAGCAGGACGCAGGTGGCGATGCCGCGCGCCCCGCACTCCGCCGCGGCCCTCACGGTCCGCGGCTCCTCGCCCTCCGGCAGCACCACCCGCTTGCCGGCGGCCTTCGACAGCTCGACCAGGCGGTGCAGGAACGCGGGCGGCGACAGGCGCAGCGCGCGCTCGCCGCCCACCATGGAGCGCAGGGCCCCGACGTCGAGGTGACCGGCCACGGTCGCCATGACGCGCTCCATCCGCTCCACGTCGTCGCTGGGGACCTCGAGGTTCATGGCGGCCGCCTTGGCGGCGGTGACGTAGGAATCCGTCGGGACGCTGAGGAGCGGCAGGCCGGTGCCGATGGCCCTCTCGCAGAGCTTCATGACGTTGGCGTCCGGCGCCATGTCGCCGGTGAGTATCAGCCCGGCCAGCGGCACGCCGTTGAGCGCCGCCATGCACACGGCCAGGATCACGTCGTCGCGGTCGGCGGGGGTGATGAGGAGCGCGTCCGGCCGCAACCGGTGGGTCATGTGAGCCACGGTGCGCGCCACCAACGAGACGTCGACCACGCGCCTCGTCGCCAGCTCCCCCTCGCTGAGCACCGTGGCGCCCAGGTGCTTGGCGACGTCGAGGGTGCGCGGCGAGACCATGGCCGGGCTCCACGGGATGGCGCCCAGCAGCGCGAAGCCGGGGTGGCGGAACACCTTGAGCTCGGCCCGCAGCGTCTCCCCGTCGAGGGCAACGGCCGGGCGGCGGATGCCCGTCCGGGTGGCGCCGACGACGTCTACCAGGGGGGCGTTGAGCTGGTTGACGACCACCCCGAGGACGTGAGGGCTCGCCGTGCCGCCGAACGGCTGCGCCGCCAGCTCGAGCCTATCGTCGAGCGCCCGCAGGCTCGGCTGGGGCGTGGCCACGAGGATCACCTGGCAGTCGAGCGCCCTGGCCATCTCGGCGTTGAGATCGTCGAGGCCAGGGTGGTCGGCGGTGGCGGCCAGCCCCTCGACCACCACGACGTCCGCGGCGTCCGCGGCCGCCTCGAAGCGCCCGACGAGCGCCTGTAGCAGTTCCGACCGGCGGCCGGCCGTCAGCAGCCCCTCCGCCTCGGCGAACGCCAGCGGCGCGCCGGGCACGATCCTCGCGCCTCGGCGCACGAACTCCGTGGAGCGCTCGGGCCCCACGTCGTCGCCGGGTTGGCGGATCGGCTTGAGGAAGCCGACGCGCAGGCCGCCCTGCTCGAGGGCCCTGACGAGCCCGAGGCAGACGGACGTGAGGCCGACGCCCGGCCCCGTTGGTACGACGAAGAAACCGCGTGCAGATGCCATCGTCACGATCGCCGCACAGGCGGCGCCTCCTGCCCCACCTTACGCTCGCGCCGCGCGGGCGCGGAGGGACCCTCGACCCGGCGCCGCTCGGGAGGCGACGACGCGCACGAAGTGCCACACCGCCAGCGCCCGTCCTGCCCTAGAATGGCGCACCGGACGCCAAGCTACGGCCACCGGCGTCCTGGAAGGAGCCGCTGATGTCGGACCAGGTCCCTCCCGGAAGGAGCACCGACCCTGGCGCGGCCGACGCGGGTGCGCCCCTACCGCCGGTGAGTCCGGGCGCGGCCGACGGGGCCGGCGCCCCGCCGGAACCGCACGCCGCGAGCACGCAGAAGCCGGACGTCGGCAAGCGCGTCATCGCCTACATCATCGACGCGGTGGTGGCGGGCGTGCTGAGCTACGTGCCGGTCATCGGCAGCCTGCTCGGGTTCGCCTACATCCTCACCCGCGACGGCTTCTCGTTCGAGTTCATGGACGGGCGCTCGCTCGGCAAGAAGCTCATGAAGCTGCGGCCCGTGCGCGACGACGGCGGCGCCATGGACATCACCACCTCCATCAAGCGCAACTGGACCCTGGCGCTCGGCTCCCTCGGTTACCTCGTCGTGTACGCGCCGTTCCTGGGGATCATCGCCCTGTCGCTCCTGCTGACCCTGGTGGGCGCGGTGGTGGGGATCATCGAGATCTACCTGGTCCTCACGGCCCCCGACGGCCGGCGTTACGGCGACCGTTTCGCCGGCACGCACGTGGTGGAGACCGACTCGTAGGCGGCCGCGCCTAGCGGTCGCCGCCGAACTTCTCCTGGGGCGACGCCGGTCGGCGTCGCCCCAGACCCAGCTCGCGGATGGTGGCGATGGTGACCACGCGCCTGCTCATCGCGGCCGCGAACACGATCATGGCCGCCAGCAGCAGGAAGCCGCTTGCCAAGAACCCCACCCGAGCCACCCCCGACAGGGTGGAGCGCCACCACGGTTCGCACACCACCCGGAGGACCAGGCCCGACTGCAGCAGCAGGAAAGTGACGCCCTCCCAGCCAGACTGCTTGATGCCGCCGGGCCTTGGCAGCATCCAGAAGGCCACGCCCATGACCATGCCCAGGAAGAAGCCGATCAGGCCCATGTGGGCGTGGGTGGGCCTGAAAGGGCCCGCCAGAGCCGGCCACAGGCTCACGGCAACGCCGAGCATGGCGGTGGCGACGAGCCAACCCAGCGCGGCGCGCAAGAAGGCGACCTGCCAGTTGCTCACGTCGGAATGGTAGCCCGCCCGTCGAAGACGACGCGAGCCGCCCGGCAGCTGCCGCGGCGGCCCGCGATACGACGGTTACTCAGTTGACCTTGCCGATGCGCACGCGCCAAGTCTCGGGGCCCTGCTCGAGGTACTCCCACTCGACGGTGCCGGCCCGCTCAACCTGGAACTGGTAGTAGAGGGGCTTGGGGTCGTGGTCGTTGATCAGCTCGAACGACTGCCCGGCCGGCAGCTCGTCGAACGTCTGGAACAGGAGCGGGTGCCGCTCGCGCGGCGGGACCTTACGGACGTCTATCTGCTTCATCGTTTCCTCCTTCGGCCCACTTGATGGCCCCGGTGGGGCAGTTGGCCATCGCTTCTATGGTGAGGCTGGTGACGGGCACGTGCGCCGGGTCCTCGCGGCTTCCCGGGGCGATCTCGTCACAGATCCCGCATTCGATGCAGGCATCGGCGTCGACGTACATCTCGCTCGGCCTAAGAGCCACGCTTGCCCCCCAACTGCCTGACGCCCACGACCTTGAACGTGCCGGCGCCGGCGACCAGCGCCTTGCGCGAACCGGGTGCGATGTGGACCACGTCGCCGGGGCCCACCTCGTGAACCTCGTCGTCTTCCCTGACCACGCCGGTGCCCTCGAGCACGGTGAAGATCGTCTCGGCCCTGTCGTTGTCCGGCGCGACGATCTCCTGACCGTTCTGCAGGCAGAGGAGCATGACGGCCATCTGGTCGCCGACCTTGAGCGGCCGCGGCACCGGGCCCCGTTCGGAGAAGCGGGCCACCTGGGCGGTCCTGAAGAGGGCCACCTCAGGCGCCCCGGTCGCCGCGATCGGCCGCGTCCGGTTCCGCGGCCCCGGCCTCCGCGGCGAGGGGCGCGCCCGGCGCGCCGGCTGCCGGCGCCGGCTCCTCCTGCGGCACGTCGGCGTCGGGGCCGTGACCCCGCGCGCCGCGGCTCAACCGGTCGGGCACGCCCAGGCCGGTCAGGGCGGCGAGCAGCGCCTCCTGGTCCGCGGCGTCGAGCGAGCGCAGTCGGAACGCCTGCGCCAGGTTGACGGTGTGCGCCATGGCCCACCGCAACGGCGCCTGCGCCAGCAGCGTGAAGCCGTGCTCGATGAGGGCGCCGAGGGCGTCGGCGTGCGCGTCGATGATGGTCGAGACCCGCGCCTCGAGCAGCGCCTTGCGCTCCGCCCCCGAAGGGGCCCTCGGCGCCTGCGCCGGCGCGCTGTCGCGTCCGTTCTCCTTCACCACGGCCCAAGCGTCGCAAGGCGGCGCCGTCGCCCACCATGACGTAGGTCATTGGCCCCGCCGCGCCGCACGGTCGAAGCTGAGGCCATGGCCGAGACTTTCCTCGACAACCGCGGGCTCGAGCCGCCCAACCCGATGATCCGCACGCTTGAGATCCTGGAGACCATGGCTCCGGGCGACGTCCTCGTGATCCACAACGACCGCGTGCCCATCTACCTCCTGCCGCAGCTGGCCGACGAGGGAGCCGAGTACGAGGTGCTGGAGCAGCCAGACGGCAGCGCGCAGGTGCGGATAACCAAGGGGGCCTGACCGGCCGTGATGCCACGTCTGGGGGCCGACGGCGCGCCGCCGGTCCTACCGATCGCGTCCCTGGTGCTCGGCGCGGCGGCCGTCGCCGCCCTCGGCCTGTTCGTGCTGCTGGATCCCGCCGCGCTGACGGGCTACCTCGGCACGCCCCGCGTCGTGGCCCTGAACCACGTCTTCACGCTCCTGTTCGTCGGCATGGTGTTCGCCGGCACGCTGCAGCAGCTGCCGGCCGTCATGTTCGTCACGCGGCTCGTGTGGCCGCGCCTAGGGTGGCTGACCCTGCCGCTTCTCCTCGCGGGCAGCGTCGCCGTCGTCGTCGGCTTCGCCACCGGGTTCGCACCCGCCTGGCTGGCGCCGGGCGCGGCGGCGGTGAGCGCCGCCTGGGTGCTGATGCTCGTGCAACTCGTCGGCACGGCGCGGCAGCGCTGGCCGAAGGACGCGGGCAGCCACGCGCTGCTGCTCTCCGCCCTCTTCCTCACCCTCGCGGTCGCGCTGGGTTTCGTCCTGGCGGCCGCCCGCACGACCCCGGCGCTGGCCGCGCGGGTCGGTTACCCGGTGCAGCTCCACTTCACGATCGGCCTCTTCGGCGCCTTCCTGCTTGGCATCGTCGGCTCCGGCCAGAAGCTCCTCTCCATGTTCGCCCTGTCGAAGGGCGGCGCGCAGTGGCGCGTTCGGTGGGCCACCGTCGCGGTGACGGCGGCGGTGGCGGCGGAGGCCCTGGCGGCCTTCGCCCGCTTGCCGCTGGTGACCGTGGCGGAGCTGCTCTTAGCCGCCGGCTGCGCCCTGCAGGCGTGGGAGGTGCTGGCCATCCTGCGCAGGCGCCTCCGCAAGCGACTCGAGGCGCCCATCCGCCGCTACGTGCTGGCGCACGCCTTCCTGCCGGCGGCGGGCCTCGCCCTGCTCCTCGGCAGGGGGGACGCCGCCGTCATACTGTTCCTGGTCGGCTTCGTGGGCCTGGCGGTGAGCGGCATGCTCGTCAAGATCCTGTCGTTCCTCACCTGGACGTGGCAGTTCGCGGCCGCCACCACGGGCGGGGTCTCTGGTGGGGCGCCGCTACTGCGCGACCTCGTCAAGGACGAGCTCGAACCGATCGTCACGTGGGGCCTGACCCTCGCTGCCGTGGCGCTGGCCGCCGCCACGGTGTGGCGCGCCGACGTGCTGGCCGTGCTCGCCGGGGGCGCCATGCTGCTGGCGGGCGCCGCCCTCTTCGCGCAGTCCTGGCACGTCGTGGTCGTGACGGTGCGTTCCAAGCGGCGGCTCGCCGCGGCCGCCGCCGCGAAGTCGACCCGCGGCAAGATGGAGGACGCCCACGCATGACCGTGACCGAGTTCACCGAGATCAACGCCGCCGTGCCGGCACGCAACGTGCTGGAGGCCCTGCACGCCGTGATAGACCCGGAGCTCGGGCTCGACATCGTCAGCCTCGGCATGGTCTACACGGTGGCAGTCGTCGACTCGCACGTGGCCATCGAGATGACCCTGACCACGCCGGGTTGCCCGCTGCACGCCAGCATCGACGCCGACGTGCGTCACTGCCTCGGCCAGGTGCCGGGAGTCGGCGAGATCAGCGTCGACCTGGTGTGGGACCCGCCCTGGACGCCCGACTCGATGACGCCCGACGCCAAGCGGTCGCTGGGCTTCTTCTACTGACCCTGGCGCCGGGAAGGCCGGCTCAACGCCCCGCCGAGTTGGCCATCTCCAGAAGGAGCGGGCGGTTGAGGCCGGTGACGGTGCGCCCCTGCAGCTCGATCGCGCCGCCGGCGTGCAGCCGCGACAGGTTGCGGCTCACGAGCTCCGGCACGGTCCCGAGCTGCGACGCGATGGCGCCGTTGGTGTCCAGGACGAACGGCACCCCCGCCTCGGCCACCTCGACGAGGTAGCGCGCCAGGCGGTGCACCACCTCCTGGAACGAGATCTGCTCGACCAACGCCACCAACCGGCGTAGGCGGCGGCCCAGCATGCCCATCAGGTGCAGGGCCACCTCCGGCCGCTCCCGCAACACGCGCTGGAAGCCCGCCTGCTCGAGCCACAGCACCTCGCTGGCCTCGGCGGCCTCCGAGCTCGCCGGGTAGGGGCCGCCGTCGAGCGAGACGAGCTCCGCCACGGCGTTGAAGGGGTGCTCGACCGCCAGGACGACCTCGCGCCCGCTGGCGGGCGAGATCACGTAGACCTTCACCCGGCCGCTGACCACGACGGCCAGGCCCTTGGCCGTCTCCCCCGCCATGAACAGGGGCTCGCCGGCCGCCAGGCTCCGCCGCCGCGCCACCCCGGCCAACGCGTGCAGGTCGTCCTCGTCTAGCTCGGCGAACAGGGGGCAGCGGGCGAGGACCTCCGCGTCGGTCAACGGCATGCGCCTACGCTAACCGCTGGCGTCGACGCGGGTGACGACCGGCTTGACGGGGTTAGCATGGCGAGCGCCGCCGGGCGGGGCGGGCCGTCGCGGCCGGGAGCCGACCGAGTCGCGACCCAAGGAGGCGACCGGTGGCGAGAACGAGTTGGCAGCGCACGCTCTTCGTCATGTTCGTCGCGCAACTGCTCGCCTCCATCGGCTTCTCGACGATATTCCCGTTCCTACCCAACTACGTGG
>JACFNR010000006.1:0-15670 GCA_019454765.1 Trueperaceae bacterium
GGCTCAGGTCGTGTAGTCGGCGTTGATCCTCACGTAGCCCTCGGAGAGGTCGCAGCCCCACGCCTCGCCGCGGGCTGCGCCCACCCCGAGGTCGGCCTCGATGAGGACGTCCTCGGCGCGAAGCGCCGCCGAGACCTCCTTGGCGTCGAACGGCTGCGGTTCACCGCTGTAGAGCTCGAAGCCCTGGGCGGCGACGCGCACCTTCGCCTCGTCGAGTTCCACGTCGGCCCGACCGAGGGCCGCGAGGATGCGGCCCCAGTTCGGGTCGGAGCCGTGCACGGCGGTCTTCACCAGGCTGCTGCCGGCCACGGTGCGCGCCGCGCGGCGCGCCTCGACGTCGTCGCGCGCGCCCGTGACGCGGACCGTTATCAGCTTCGTGGCACCCTCGCCGTCGCGAGCGATCTTCTTGGCGAGGGAGGCGGTCACGGCCTCGAGAGCGGCCTCGAGTTCGGTCTGGTCGGCCGCGAGCCTGCCGGAGGAGAGCACGACGGCCATGTCGTTCGTGCTCGTGTCGCCGTCGACCGTGAGCTGGTTGAAGGTGCGGTCCACCACGCGCGTCCACATGGCGCGCAGTTCCGCCTGGTCGATGGCGGCGTCGGTCATGACGAACGCGAACATGGTCGCCATGTTCGGGTGGATCATGCCTGAACCCTTGGCGACCCCCACCACCCGGGCGCCGCCGGCCACCTCGGCCTCGGCCACCTTGGTGACGAGGTCGGTGGTCAGGATGGCCTTGCTGAACGCCTCGCTGTCGTCACCGCGGGCGGCGGCGGCCTGCGGCAGGCCCGCCACCAGCTTGTCGATGGGCATGGGCTGCCCGATGACGCCGGTGCTGGCGCTGAGCACCTCGTCGGGGCCCGCGAGTCCCAGCGCGGCGGCGGCCGCGCTGGCGAGCCTCAGGTCGTCTTGCTCCCCACGGGCGCCGTTGGCGCAGTTGGCGTTGCCGCTCGTCACCACCAGGGCGCGCACCGGGGCGCCCGTCGCCGCCAGGGCGCGGTCGCGCACCACGCACGGGGCCGCCACCTTGTTGGTGGTCGCCGCGTACGCCCACGCCAACGGGGCGCTCGAGTAGAGCAGGCCCAGGTCGTGCCTGCCGGAGCGCTTCACGCCGGCGACGACGCCGGCCACCTCGAACCCTAGCGGAACCTTCACTGCGGCCCTCCTTGCGCCCTCGTCCGGCTCACGGCCAGACCCCAGCGACGCTCAGCGCGGTCGTCTCCTCGAAGCCGAACGCGACGTTGAAACCCTGTACCGCCTGACCGGCGGCGCCCTTGCCCAGGTTGTCGATGGCGCAGAACACCAGGACCTGGCCCGTGCGCTGGTCCACGTGGGCGCCGAGGGCGGCCATGTCGGAGCCGCTCACCGCCTTCGTCTCCGGCAGCGCGGCGCTCACGACGATCATGGGGTCGCCTGCGTAGTAGTCGCGCAGCAGGTCTAGGAGCGCCGCGGTGGTCGGCGCGACGCCGTTCCAGGCGGTGGGCCTGGTGGCCAGCGTGGCCACGATGCCGCGCGACATGGGAACGATGTGTGGTGTGAAGGCGACCGGCACGGGCTCGAACGGCTCGTGAGTCGCTAGGCGCTTGCCGTCGCCCCGCGCGGCCGCCGCGCGCGCCCTGCCGCCCACGGCCTCGATCTCGGCCGTGTGCCGGTGCGTGCCGGCCGGCTTGTAGGGGCGCGCGTTCTCGTTCATCTCGGCGTAGTGCATGGGCGTGGAGGTGGCGCGGCCCGCGCCGGACACGCCCGTGATGACGTTGACGACCACCGCCTCGCCGGTGAGCCCCGCCGCGGCCAGGGGCGCGAGCGCCAACGATGCGGCCGTGGCGTTGCAGCCGGGGCTCGCCACGATGAGGGCCCCGGGCAGCTCGTGCCGGTGGAGCTCGACCAAGCCGTACACGGCGCTGGGCAGCAGCTCGGGGTGCGGGTGCGGGGCTCCGTACCAGGTGGCGTAATCGGCGGCGCCGAGCCGGAAGTCGGCGGAGAGGTCGATCACTCGTTTGCCTGCCGCCACCGCCTGGGCGACGAGCGGCGCCGTGGCCGCGTGCGGCGTGGCGCAGAACAGGACGTCGGAGGCCGCTATCACCTCGTCGGTATCGACGAACACGAGCGGGCTCCTCAGCCCGGCCAGGTGCGGCCAGCTGGCCGCGAGCGGCTTGCCGAGGTAGGCCCGCGAACCGATCGCGGCGAGCTCCACGTCCGGGTGCCTCACCAGGCGCTCGATGAGGCCGGCGCCGCCGTAGCCGCTGGCGCCCAGCACGCCCGCCCTCACGCGACCGTCAGGCGCCGCCATCTTCGCTTCCCACCGGGCAGGCTCCCACCAGGCAGCCTCCCACCGCCGCCGGAGCGCTCATTCGCCCGCCATGAACTGGACGATGACCGCCTTGTGGGCGTGCAGCCTGTTCTCGGCCTGGTCGAACACCACGCTGCGCTCGTGGTACACGGCGTCCTCGGTGCACTCCTCGCCGTAATGTGCGGGTAGGTCGTGCATGAAGACGCCGCGTGGGCTCAGGTCTCCGAACCACTCGGGGGTGATGGTGTAGCCGGCGAAGTCGCGCTGCCTCCTCGCCGCCTCCTCCTCCATGCCCATGGAGATCCACACGTCGGTGTAGAGGGCGTCGGCGCCCCTGACGGCCTCGCGCGGGTCGTGAGACACGGTGATGGCGCCGCCGCGGGCCCGGGCGGCGGCGAGGATCTCGGCGTCCGGCTCGTAGCCGGGGGGGCAGGCGATGGTGAGCTCGACGCCCGTCAGCGCGGCCGCGTTGACGTGCGAGTTGGCGACGTTGTTGCCGTCACCGACGAACGTGACCTTGAGGCCCTCCAGGTCGCCGAACTTCTCGGCGAGCGTGATGTAGTCGGCGAGGAGCTGGCACGGGTGGAGGAGGTCCGAGAGGCCGTTGATCACGGGCACCTCGGCGTGCCGCGCGAGCTCGACGAGAGTGCCGTGACCGTACGTGCGCGCCATGATGCCGTCCACCCAGCGGTCGAGGTTGCTCGCCACGTCGCGGACGGTCTCGCGCACGCCCCAGCCGATGTAGTTCTGGCTCAGCAGGATGGCGTGGCCCCCCAGTTGCGCCATGGCGATGTCGAACGTGGAGCGCGTCCTTAGCGACTGCTTCTCGAAGATCATCGCGAGCGTCTTGTGCTGCATCAGGGCGGGCCTGTCGCCCCCCTTCCAGGCGGTCTTGAGCTGTATGGCGCTGCCGATCAGCCCTGCGAACTCGTCGCGGCTCAGATCGGCAAGTGAGAGGAAGTCCCGACCGGCGAGGCTCCCTAGGCGTGTTGGCTCCATCCCAGCTCCAATCGTGGCGGCGGGCGGCCAACAGGGGAGCGGGCCCGCCCGCGCGGCGCAACGTCTGCGCCGCGCGAAGGCCTCGGTGGCCTCGGCGCGGCGAACGCGACGAAGGATACCACCCGTCCGGCCGCTTGCGGGACGTGGCGGCGGACGACCCGCCTCGAGGTGGCGAGGACTTCAGCCCACGCCCAGCATGCCAAGGTACCAGGCCAACACGGCGTCGCCAACGAACAGGGCGGCGACGCCGCCCACCAGCAGGTAGGGTCCGAACGGGATCACGCGCGAACCGCCCGCCAGCCGGCCCACGACGCCGAAGGCGGCGCCGAGGAACACCGCGAACAGCACGGCCACGAGCAGCTTCTCCCAACCGAGGATGGCGCCTATCGCGGCCGCGAGCTTGACGTCGCCGAAGCCCATCGCCACCGGCTCCGGCGTGGCGCGCGCCTCCTCCTCGGCGCGGGCCTCGGCCGCCGCTGCCGGTCTGACGAGGTCGTGAAGCCACCAGTAGGCGGCGCCGATCAGCGACCAGGCCCCGGCGGCGAGCACGCTCCCCGCGACGGCGGTGACGGTGGGCACCGTGAACGAGGTCGTCGACAGGATGAGTGCGACGGCCCACAGCCCGTAGGCGAGGGGCTCGGGCAGGCGCAGGGTGCGGCGGGTGACGAGGTTGAGCAGCACGCTGACGCCGCCGGCTGCCACCCCCCACCACACGCCGGCGAGGGCGCCGACCAGGGCGGCGACGTTCACCTGGTCGAGGCTGACTGGGTGGAGGCGCTCGTCGGTGTCCGCGAAGCGGCGCAGGACGAGGGCCCCGACGCGGTTGATGAGCACCAGCACGCCCGCGCCGGCGAGAGCGCCCGCCACTGCCGCCACCGGTCGGGGCAGGTCCGGCGCTCCGGCCGTGAGGAAGGCCCCCAGCACACCGAGGGCGGTGGCCGGCAGGGTCAGCGCGTCGGGCAGGATGTAGTGATCGACGTCGATGAGCGCGGCCATCACGAGCATGGCCAGCACCACCCAGAGGGGCAGGAAGGCTAGGCCGTGCGTCACGGGCGGCCACCTCAGGGCCACCACCGCGAACAGCGCCGCCATGAGCGCTTCGACGAGCGGGTAGCGCGGGGAGATCCTGGCGCCGCAGTGGCGGCAACGCCCGCGCAGCGCGAGCCACGACAGGACGGGGACCAGCTCGAGCGGTCCGAGCCGGTGCCCGCACGACGGACAGTGGCTGCCGGGGAACGCGATCGACTCGCCGCGCGGCACGCGCCAGATGACCACGTTGCCGAACGACCCGATCAGGCTGCCGATCACGGCCGCCAGCAACGCGAACAGGGCGGTCACGCCGCTGCTTGGAGCGAGCGCCCCGACTCGAGGGCCGGGGCGACAGCGGCCGCGCCCGTGGCGGCGGTGCTCACGCGCGAGCGGGTGGGTGAGGGCGGTGACGGTGGTTCCAGCACGGGATGGGGCCTCGCAAGGCTTCTCATCATCGTGGTGGTAAGCTGCCCGGCGCTATGAGAAGACTCACCCTCCTAGGCCTGCTGGCGGCTGTCCTCGTCGCCTTGTCCGTCACCCACTTGGGCGCGCAGTCGCGCCAGACGAAGCTAGTGTTCGTTGACTCGCAGGCGGTGATCCGGGCGCACCCAGCCGGCGAGGCGGTCGAGGCGCTCCGCGCCCAGGCCGAGACCGAGATCTCGGACCTCAGGAACAGCATCGGTGCCATCGAGACGAAGCTCGGGACCGGCCAGACGCTCACGCCCGAGGAGAGCGAGCGTTACGCCACGCTGCGCTCCACCCTGCAGGCCGTGCAGGCGCGGTACGTCAACGACATCAACGCGGCAGCCGAACCCGCCGTCAAGGCCACCAACGAGGCCATCGCGGCCCTCGCGAAGGAGAACGGCTACACCGTCGTGATGGACAGGGTCGAGGCGGCCAACCAGCGCCTGGTGGTCTACGCCGACGACGACCTCGACATCACGCAGCTCGCCATCGACAGGATCAAGGGGAACTGAGGGTTCAACCCGCCTTCGGCCCGGCTCGCCAGGCTGCCACCAGGGCGCGCTCCTCCTCCGTGAGGGGCGCGCCTTCCAATAGGTCGGGGCGCCGCTCGAAGGTCCGCCGCAGGGCCTGTGCGCGGCGCCACGCTGCCACCTTCTCGTGGTGGCCGGACAGGAGCACCTCCGGCACGTCGAGGCCGCGGTAGCTCGGCGGCCGCGTGTACTCGGGGTAGTCGAGGAGGCCGGAGCTGAAGGAGTCCTGGCGGTGACTGTCGGCGTCGCCGAGCACGTCGGGGAGGAGGCGGGCGGTCGCCTCGAGCAGGACGAGGGCCGGCAGCTCGCCGCCCATCAGCACGTAGTCGCCGATCGACACCTGGCGCGTCACGAGCTGCTCGACGCGCGCGTCGAACCCCTCGTACCGGCCGGAGATCAGGGCCAGGTGCGGCATGGCGGCGAAGCGCTCGACCAGCCCCTGCGTGAGCGGTTCGCCGGCGGGGGTGAGGAGGACCGTCTCGCTCGGCGGCGGCGCGTCTTGGGCCAACTCGTCGAGCGCCTGACCGGCGACGTCCACCCGCATGACCATGCCGGCCCCGCCCCCGTAGGGGGCGTCGTCCACGCGGCCTGTGCGGTTGCCGGCGAAGCGGCGCAGGTCGCGCAGCTCCACCGTCAGGCGGCCGGAGCGGAGCGCCCGGCCCAGGAGGGCCTCCTGCAGGTACGGCTCCAGCAGGCCAGGGAACAGCGTGTAGACGGTGAAACGCAAGGTGTTACCGAGCCTACTGCGGCTCGAGCAGCCCCGGAGGCGGGTCCGTTACCACGATGGTCGGTGCGGGGGTCACCGTCACGTACGGTGCGGCCAGCGGGAGCAGGCACCGCCCCCCGGCCGCCAGGGCCACCACGGCGACGGCGTTGGGGCCTCCCAGCTCGGCGGACTCGACCGTGCCGACGCGTTCATCGGCGACGAGCACCGGCAGGCCGACGAGCGCCTCCTCGGCGCTCGGCGCGGCCAGCGCGGACGCGAGCTCGTCGGCTAGGCGGGGCGGCAGCAAACCAGGGTCGAGCCACACGGCGGCGTTCACGAGCCGCTGCGCTGCGGTCCGGTCCCTCACGCCCTCGAGCAGGAGGAGCGTGCCGGCCGCCCGGTTGAAGCGCACGGCCCGGACGCGCACCGTGCCAAGCCCGGTCACGTAGAGGCTCTTGGCGGCCGCGACCGCGCGCGCCAGCAGGTCGTCGGGGGACCCATCGTCGGCGGCCAGCCCGGCCGGGGCGCGCCAGCGCAACGCACCCTCCAGCTGGAAGGTGCGTCCGAGCGTGCCGAGCGGCAGGTGGCCGGGTGGCGGTTGGTTGGCGGTCGGGTCCACGGGCCCTACGAAGAGCGGCTGCCCGCGCCGTCTACTCGAGTAACTGGATTTCCACGCGCTGGCGCCCCTCGGCCGCCGCGCGCGCCAGCGTGCGGACGGCGTTGATGACGCGTCCGCCGCGGCCGATGATGCGGCCAACGTCGTCCGGCGCGCAGGTCACCTCGATCTGCACGCTCCGCCCGTCGGAGCTGGAGGTGATCTCCAGCCGCTCGGGCTCGGCAACCAGGTTCTGAAGTACGAACGTGACCAGATCGAGGGGCATGGCGCCTCCGGTTGGTTGGGGCAGCGCCCTTAGGCGGTGGCTTGGGCTTCTTGGCGCTTCACGTACGAACTGCGACGCTTGGCGAGCAGCGCCTCGGGCAGGTCGACGCCGGACTTCTGAAGGAGGCGGAGGGCCGTGTCGGTGGGCTGGGCGCCCTGCGCCATCCAGTGCTTGGCGCGTTCGGCGTCCACGCGCAGGTGCTCGGCGGTGGTCTCGCGCGGGTCGTAGTAGCCGATCTGCTCGATGTAGTCGCCGCTGCGCTTGGAGCGGCCGTCGACGACGACGAGGCGGTAGTGCGGGTTCTTCATGGAGCCCATGCGCATCAGGCGGATCTTGACCATTCTCTTCGCTTCCTCCAGGGGGCCTCCGTGAGGCCTGTGTTGCTGCCGTTGCGGCGTGGCGCGAGACCGCGCCGATGCGCGCAGCCTACTCAAGCTACCTAGTGTACACGGCGCGGGGGCCTCGCGCCACTGCGGGGCGTGAGCGGGCGCCGCCGGCCTCAACCCCGCAGGCCGCCGCGGGTGCCGCGCCTCGGTTGCCTGCGGCCCATGCGCTTCATCAGCTTGCGCATCTCCTCGTAGTTGTTGATGAGGCGGTTCACGTCCTGAACCGTGGTGCCGGAGCCGCGCGCGATGCGCTTGCGGCGCGAGGCGTTGAGGATGCGCGGGGTGCGGCGCTCGGCCTCCGTCATGCTCGAGATGATGGCCTCCACGCGCAAGATCTCGCGCTCGTCGATGTTGGTGCCGGCGGGGACGACCTTGTTGGCGCCCGGGATCATCTTCAGCACGTCGGTGAACGAGCCCATCTGCTTGATGCGCCGCATCTGCGTGAGCATGTCCTGGAGCGAGAAGTCGCCCAGGTTGCGCATCTCCGTGTCGTCGTCGTCGCCCTCGAGCGCCTTGGCCTTCTCGATGAGGGTGAGCACGTCGCCCATGCCGAGGATGCGGCCCGCCACGCGGTCCGGGTGGAACGGCTCGAGCCCGTCGATCTTCTCGCTCATGCCCGCGAAGTAGATGGGCTTGCCTGTCACGTGCTTGGCCGACAGCGCCGCGCCGCCGCGGGCGTCGCCGTCGAGCTTCGTCATGATCAGCCCGGTGACGCCGACCTGCGAATCGAACGCCGTCGCCACCGGCAGCGACTGTTGGCCGGTCATGGCGTCGACCACGAGGATCTTCTCGGACGGCGCCAGCCTCTGCCCCAGGTCGGCGAGCTCGTTCATGAGCGCGTCGTCGACCTGCAGGCGGCCGGCGGTGTCCACGATCACGAGGTCGCGGAAGTCCTTCTGCAGGTGCTCCTTGAGGCGGGCGACCACTGCCGCGGGCGCCTCGCCGTCTCGCACCTCGAAGACCGGCACGCCGATCTGCGAGCCGAGCACCTTGAGCTGATCGCGAGCCGCCGGGCGCTGCGTGTCGGCCGCCACCAGCAGCACGCGCCGCCCCTGCGACTTGTAGCGGTAGGCGAGCTTGCCGGCGGTGGTGGTCTTGCCGGCGCCCTGGAGCCCCATGAGGAGCCACACGTTGCCGTCGGACTTGAGCGTCGGCAGGACGGCCTTGCCGCCCAGCACGTCCTTCAGTTCGTCGTGAACGATGGCGATGACGCGCTGCTCCGGCTGGAGCGACATGAGCACGTCCGAGCCGATGGCCTTCTCCTGGACGCGCTGGGTGAACTCACGCGCCACGTCCATGTTGACGTCTGCCTCCAGGAGGGCGACGCGGACCTCGCGCAGGGCCGCCTTGACGTCGGCCTCCGTGAGGCGGCCGCGGCCGCGCAGGCCCTCGAAGACGGATTGGAGTCTGTCGCCTAGTGACTGGAACATGATCAGGGGTTCTCCGGGGGCCGCCCGGCCAGCGCCAGCGCGAGCGCCGGCTAGGGGCGGGGCCAGCGTCAAGGGTAGCGGCCGGGTGGGGCGAGGGTCAACCCGCGCCGGGACGAACGGCCAGTCGGCCGGCCGCGACCGCCTCCCGAAGCCGAGAGTCACCCCGCGCCGGGACCAACGCCGCCGCCGGCCGGTGCTAGACTCGAGCCATGTTGACGGTGTCGACCCAACCGCCCACGCTTCGGCGCGCGCGTGGCCGGGCCGCCGGCCGCACCCTCCTCCTCGCGCTCGCCCTGTTGCTGCCCGCGGCGCACGCCCAGCTGCTCGCGGACGTCCTCATGACCACGGCCATCATGGCCCAGTTCGACTCGAGCATCAGCTTGCCGCGCGGCACCATGCGCGCCGTCGGGAGCGGGGTCGACAGGCTGGTGGCGCGCATACCGGGCTCCGGGGCGTGGACGGATTGGGAGGCGTACGCCCTCGGCGGCGTGGCCGTCGGCCTGGCGGGCGCCAAGGTGCACGAGGTCTCTACCGCGTACGCGCTCGCCGGCTACTTCGAGCGGGAGCGCAGCGAGACAACGGTCGGCGGGCCGCAGGGCCCCGAGACGCACACGCGGATCGTCTACGTCGCCGACGACGGTGCGGAGCGCCTGCTGTACCTGATCCGGGCCGGTCAGGAAGTCGTGTGGCTCACGGCGCGGCCGCGCTAGCACGAGTTTGACGCCCACTACCTTGACGTCTCTCACGCCTCGGCGGACCTCGGCGCGCCGCATCGCCCGCCACCTGGCTGCGGCCTTGCTGCTCGCCGGCGGCCTCGCTGCGGTCCGCGCCGAGGGTGCCGCGGAGGCGGATGCCGCCTACGCCGCCGCCGAGGGCGCCCTCGTGGCCGCCCTCGCGGTGCCTCTCGAGCGCGCGCCCAGTCCGGACGACCCGGCCTGGCACGCCGCCCTCCAGGCGGCGACCCGGGCCGCCGAGGTCGCCGCCGCCGGTGTCGCAGGCGAGCCCCTGCTGCGCGCCTACCGCTTGGAGGCCCACGCGTACGGCCTCACGAACTGGTACAGCCGCGCCTTCGCCGCCTGGGACGCTTTCCTGGCGGCCGGCGGCGAGCTCACGGACACGAAGCCGGCGTTGCCCGCCGGCGCCGATAGCCACCTGGCGAGCGACCGCGCCGAGTACCGGCGGGTGGTCGGCCAGATGGCGTTCGCGCGTTACGAGGCGGGCGACCTCGAGGAGGCGAGGGGCTGGTACCTCACGCTGCTCGAGCGGGTGCCGGACGACCCGGAGGCGCTCAGGTGGCTGGCGCGCATCGCCTACGAGCGGGGCGACACGAGCGCGGCCGTGGTCATCTGGCAACGGCTGCTCGAGGTCGCTCCCGACGACGAGGGGGCGCGCTTCTTCCTCGAACTGAGCCGCGAACGCGAACGTTACGGCGTGGAGGCCAGCGAGGCGTACCGCCTCGGCCTCAGGGCGTACGAGGCCGGCCGGCTCGAACCAGCCCTCGAGGCGTTCGAGGCCGCCGCCACCGCCAACCCCGAGTTCGCGAACGCCGCCGTGTGGGCCGGCCGCACCGCCCTCGAGCTGGACCGACCCGAGCTGGCCGTCCGCTACTGGGAACGGGCCGTCAGGCTCGTCCCCGACGACGCCCGCTCGAGCTGGTTCCTCGAGTACGCCCGGCTGCAGGCCGCCTGGGGCGTCACTGCCGGCAGGGCCTACTACGAGGGGTTGGCGGCGTACGAGGACGGCGACCTCGAGAAGGCCCGCTCACGCTTCCTGGCGGCCACGGAGGCCGCCCCGCAGTTCAAGGACGCGCTCGTGTGGACGGCGCGCACCACGCAGGAGCTCGGCCGGCCCGACGAGGCCATCGCGTACTGGCAGGCCGTGTTGCGGCTCGACCGCGACGACGAGCGTGCCCGTTACTTCATCGGCAACGCCAGGCGCGCCGTCCAGTACGGGCCGGAGGCCGGCGGCGCGTTCTCGCGCGGCCTCGCCGCCTACCAGGTCGGCGACGGCCCCACCGCCCAGGCGGAGTTCGCGGCCGCGGTGGCGGCGGCGCCCGGCTTCCTGCAAGCGTGGGTCTACCTGGGTCAGGTGGCGTTCCAGAACCGCGACTACCGGGTGGCAGCGGACGCCTACTCTCGAGCCGCCGCCCTCGATCCGAGCGAAGACGACTACGTGTTCTTCGCCGACGAGGCTGAGCGGCTGGCGGCGGCCGAGGACGGCGGGACGCGGTAGCCGTGCGCGCGGCCCATGAGACGACCAGTTCACGCGCCAAGAGGCGCAGCGGGAGAGCGACGACATGAAGCAGTTCGAGAAGCGCATCGACGACCGGGGCCGCCCCTACCTGGCCACCCACCTGACCGGCTACCTCCTCACGCGGCTGCCGCTACTCAACAAGAGCACCGGCTTCTCGCGCGAGGAGCGCCGCGAGCTCGGCCTGGAGGGCCTACTGCCGCCCCACACCTCCTCGCTCGAGGAGCAGGTGCGCCGCACCTACGCCAACTACTCCGGGTTCACCACGCCGCTCGACAAGCACGTCTACCTGCGCGTCCTGCAGGACCGCAACGAGGTGCTCTTCTACGCGTTGCTCGAGGAGCACCTGGAAGAGATGCTGCCGATCATCTACACCCCCACGGTGGCGGAGGCGGTGCAGAAGTTCAGCCTCATCTACCGCTTCCCGCGCGGGTTGGTGGTCAGCACCGACAACATCGACCGGATCGACGAGGTCCTGGCGGACGCGCCCGTCCCCGACGTGCGGCTCGTGGTCGCGACCGACTCGGAGGGCATCCTCGGGATCGGCGACCAGGGCTTCGGCGGGATGGCCATCTGCATCGGGAAGCTGTCGCTCTACACGGCCGCGGCGGGCATCGACCCGGCCACCACGCTGCCGGTCGAGCTCGACGTGGGCACGAACCGCGCTGACCTGCTGGACGACCCGCTCTACCTCGGCGTGCGCCACGAGCGCCTGACCGGAACCGAGTACGCCGACTTCATCGAGCGGTTCGTGACCGCCTTCAGGAAGCGCTTCCCGCAGGCGCTGCTGCAGTGGGAGGACTTCAGTAAGCAGAAGGCGGTCGACGTCATGAACCGCTACCGCGACGTGCTCCCGTCCTTCAACGACGACATCCAGGGCACGGGCGCCGTGGTCCTGGCGGGTCTCCTCGCGGCCGCCAAGAAGACGCACCGCCCCATGACCGACGAGACGTACGTCGTGCATGGCGCCGGAGCCGGCGGGGTGGGAGTGGCTCGGCAGATCGTCGTGGGCCTGCAGCGCCAGGGCCTGAGTCGCGCGGAGGCCATCGCGCGCGTCCTCATGATCGATTCCGCCGGGCTGGTCACCTCGGACCGGCCCGGGCTGGAGGAGTACAAGCGCGAGCTGGCGCAGGACCCGGCCCGCACCGCGGGTTGGGAGGTGGCGGGCAAGGTACCGAGCCTGCTCGAGACCGTCACGAACTCGCGCGCCACCGGCGTGATCGGCCTGTCGGGCCAGGCGGGCGCGTTCGACGAGACCGTCGTCAAGGCCGTCCTCGCCAACTCGCCCGCGCCCATCGTCTTCCCGCTCTCCAACCCGACCGTGAACAGCGAGGCGGTGCCGGAGGACGTCTACGCCTGGACCGACGGCCGCGCCATCGTGGCCACCGGTAGCCCGTTCCCGAACGTCGAGCATGGCGGCCGCTCCCACATCGTCGGGCAGGGCAACAACGCGTTCATCTTCCCCGGCGTCGGCCTGGGCGCCATGGTCGCGCGCGCCGGCAAGGTCACCGACAACATGCTGACCGCCGCCGCCGAGGCCCTCGCCGACTACACCGACCCCGTGCGCCTCATGGAGGGCGCCGTCTACCCGAGCATCAAGACGCTCGGTCGGGCCAGCAAGCACGTCGCCACCGCCGTGGCGAGCCAGGCGGTGAAGGACGGCGTGGCGCGCCGCGAGCTCGCCGACCCCGCCGAGGCCGTGGCCGAGGCGGTGTGGGAGCCGCGTTACCTGCCCATCCGACGGGCCTGATACCTCGTGCGCACGGTCGTCCTCAGGGTGGTGGCGCTGGCGCTGCTCCTACTCCTCACCCTGGTGACGATCGTCGCGCTCCGCACGCTCGGGCGCGTGCCGGACACCGTCATCTACTTCGTGGGGGGTGACGACGCCGCCTTCACGCTCGAGCCCGTCAACCGCAGGCTCGGTGCGCTTCCGGTGGGGGAGCGCACGCGGGCGCAGGTGGCGGCGCTGGCGCGCGGCCCTAGCGAGACCGAAGCCGCGCGGGGGCTGCGCACCGCGGTGCCCGCCGCCACCGCAGTGTTGAGCGCCGAACTCGACGCGGCCGGCGTCCTCGTGGTCGACCTGACGGGCGCGTTCGCCGCCGGTGGTGGGACGGCGACCATGACGGGCCGCCTCGCGCAGCTCTTCTACACGCTCAGCCAGCCGAGCGACGTGGCGGCGGTGGAGCTCCGGCTCGACGGCGAACCCGTGACGGCCTTCTCCGGCGAGGGACTCGTCGTGCCCACGCCGTGGGTGCGGGCCGAGCACCCCGGCCTGCCGGTGTGGTGACGGTGTTGTGAGCGGCAGTGGCGGATTTCATCAGGCCGGCTCAGACCCCTCCGCGGGAGCCCAGGTAGTAACCGACGGCTGCGCTCCCGAGGCATAGACAGACTGAAAGTGCGATGTTGGCAAGTGCGCGCCAGGGCATGCCCGCTCGAGCGAGATCCAATGTTTGCAGGCTGAACGACGAGAACGTCGTGAAGCCGCCACAGAGGCCGACGAGCAGCGCTAGACGCCAACCCTCCGTGAGCGGCGCTTGTCCGTTGGGAAGCGTCAATGTCCCAAGGAAGGTTATTGCGAACGAACCCAACACGTTCACTGCCAGCGTGCCGAGAGGGAAAGCCCGACTCATCGGATCCATCCAAACCGTCATGGCGAACCTCAGCACGCTCCCGAGCGCCCCGCCCACCGCCACGTACAGCGCAGCGAGAGTGAAGGTCGGAGATCCCATGTGGAAGAGACTAGCGGTTCCTGGGTGGGTGCGCGGACTCTATTGTGGTGCGCCCGACAGGATTCGAACCTGTGACCTTTCGCTCCGGAGGCGAACGCTCTATCCGGCTGAGCTACGGGCGCGCGGCGGGCCGGGTCCGGCGCGGACGTCGCGCGGCGGCCTTCCAAGCAGTAGGCAATATAGCACTTGCGAGCACGCGGCTCTCACCACCCGGTCTGGTACACTTCGGGGCGTGCTCCGAACCCGGCCGGACCCACACCGCCGAGCGGTCGGCGGCCGCGAGGAGAAGTCGCCCCCGCCCGTGCCGGCGCACGGCCTGAACCTCACAAGTCACGCGGGTACCCACGGTTCGCGCGGTGAGCGCGACCACGGTACCGGGAGGAAGTCAACCAGATGAAGCTCAGCAAGCGCACGAACACCATCATCTTGTGGGTCGTGTCCATCGGCCTGTTGGCTGGCATGGTGGTCATGTTCACCCCGGGGCTAGGCAGCGTGGGGGGCACGACCGCCAAGGGCGCGGCGCAGATCACCGTCAACGGCCAGACGCTCTACGACGCCGACCTGCAGCAGATCCGCAACAACTCCCTGTTCAACACCGTCACGGAGGGCGAGGTCGGCCAGGACCTGCAGCGGCTCATGGTGGACGAGATCGTGCGCAACGCCGTCATCGACCAGGCCGCGGCCCGCATCAGCGTCGGCGGTGGACAGGTCCGCAAGGCGGTCAACGACTTCCGCTCCGAGCGTGGGGTGTCGGGCGCCCGCAACGACCAGGCGTACCTCCAGCTCATCGGCAGCGCCGGCTTCACCGACCAGACCTTCCGCGACTACCTGAAGGGTCAGTTGCGGCTCCAGGAGTGGGAGGACCGGCTCGTCAAGGACGTGACCGTGAGCGACGCCGAGGTGCGCGCCTACTACGATTCGCACCTCACGTCGTACCAGACGGAGGAGAAGATCCGCGCGCGGGAACTCGTCGTGGCCGACAAGGAGCTCGCGGATTCGCTCAGGCGCGAGGTGCTCGCCGGCGCCGACTTCGCCACGCTGGCGCGCGAGAACAGCCTCGAGCTGGCCGACCGCGACGGTGCCGTCGGTGCGGCTCAGGGCGAGACGGAGCCGAAGCCGGTCGGTCGGCCCGCGCTGCCGACCGTGGTCTCGAACGCCGCCTTTGCGCTGCGCGGCGCGGGTGTGACGGATCCGGTGCTCTACAACGACCGCTACTACGTCGTCCAGGTCGAGGCGTACGAACCTCCCGCCTCCATGCCGTTCGATGACGTCGTCACCGCCGTGTCGGAGGACGCCCTGAACGCCAAGAAGGCGGGCGTCGTCGAGGCGGAGATCGAGAAGCTCCGCGACGCCGCCACGGTCACCTTCCCGACCGGCAGCACCCTCTCCTTCGACAACCCGGTGCTCGCCACGGTGGGGAGCCAGGCCATCAAGGCCGTCCAGCTCGACCGTGCCCTCTACACGAACACGCAGATCCAGCAGGCGCTATCGCCGCAGACGGCGGACCTCATCGTGGGGCTCTTCAAGCCGACCGTTCTCAACCAACTCATCGACTCCGAGGTCGCCTACCAGGCCGCCCAATCGCTGGGCGTGCCGCTGGTCGGTACCCGCGGCGGCGTGGCCCAGGCGGCGCTCAACTACGTCGGGCGCGACGCGACGGCCACGGAGGCGGAGATCGAGGAGTACTACGCCGCCAACCAGTCGCTCTACACGCTACCGGCGGAGGCCACGGTCACCGAGGTCCGCTTCGCGGACCGCGACGCCGCCGTGTCCTTCCGCGACGACCTGCTGGCCGGCCGCGACGTCGCGGCCGCCAACGCCACCGCGGCGGGCACCGTCACGGAGCTCGGCCGCGTCAAGCCCGGCGACCTCCCCGCCGAGCTCGACACGGCGCTCTTCAACACCGACGCCTTCGACGCCCTGCCGGGCGGCAGGTTGTCCGTGAGCGACGTGCTCGTGCTCGAGGAAGCGGTCGATG
>JACFNR010000006.1:15770-49810 GCA_019454765.1 Trueperaceae bacterium
AGCGACGTGGCCGGCGACGGCGAGGTGGCCGAGGCGCCGGTCCTCACCAAGGAGACGTTCGTCGTGCTCGTGGCCGACCGCGTGGCGCCCCGCGTGCGGAGCCTCGCCGACGTGCACGCCCAGGTGGAGCAGGCGGTGCTGTCGCAGAAGCGGCAGGCCGAGCGCAACGCCTGGCTGGCCGAGCAACGCGCCGCCATGACCATCGTCGAGACGGCGCAGCCCGACCTGGTGCTGCCCACCGACTCGCTGCCGGAGGCTGCGGGCGCCGACCAGGGTGGCGCCGCCGCGCCGGCGGGCGAGGACGCCGCCGGCGCTGCCCCCGACCAGGCCCCCGAGGCGACGCCGGAAGGCGCCACCGAGGCGACCCCCGGCGCCGCCAACTGACCGTCCGGGCAACCGCGAGTAGAGGCGGCCACTCCGAGCGAGTGGCCGCCGCCGTATCGAGGAGGAGGAGCGCCATGACTGCCGTGGAAGGTGGGGCCGCCAAGCGGGCCCTGGTGAGCGTTTCGGACAAGCGCGGGCTCGAGCCCCTCGCGCGCGGGCTCGTGGGGCTCGGCTTCGAGATCGTGAGCACGGGCGGCACGCTCGCGGCCCTGCGCGGCTGGGGCATCCCAGCCACCGCCGTGCAGGCCGCCACCGGCTTCCCGGAGATCCTGGACGGCCGCGTCAAGACGCTCCACCCCAAGGTGCACGGCGGCATCCTGGCGCGGCGCGAGCCCGGTCATATGGCGGAGCTCGCGCGGCACGACATCGTGCCCATCGACGTGGTGGTGGCCAACCTCTACCCGTTCGGGGAGACGGTCGCCCGCCCGGGCGTGACGGACGCCGAGGCGGTCGAGCAGATCGACATCGGCGGTCCCAGCATGGTGCGCGCCGCGGCCAAGAACCACGCGAGCGTGGTGGTGGTCGTGAACCCGGACGCCTACCCGCGCGTCCTGGAGGCGCTCGCGCGCGGGATCACCCTCGACGAGCGGCGCGAACTGGCGCTGGAGGCGTTCGCGCACACGGCCGCCTACGACGCCGCCATCGTGGCCTACCTGGGGCGTGGCGAGGAGCTCCCCCGCCACCTGGACGTCGCGTTGGAGCGGGCGGAGGTGCTGCGGTACGGCGAGAACCCGCACCAGGCCGGCGCCCGCTACCGCGAGGTGGGTGCGCGCTCCATCTGGGACGCGGCCACGCTGCACTCGGGCCTCGCCCTGTCCTACCTCAACCTGTTCGACGCGGAGGCCGCCTGGCGGCTGGCGCACGCGCTCGCCGCTCACGGTCCCGCGTGCGTGATCGTGAAACACGCGAACCCGTGCGGTGCCGCGTGGGGCGCCGACCTGGCGGAGGCGTACACGCGCGCGTTCGACGCCGACCCCAAGTCGGCGTTCGGCGGCGTCGTGGCGCTGCCGGGACCGGTCGACCTGGCGCTCGCCGAGCTCATCGTGGCGCGCCCCAAGGCCGACGTCCTGTTGGCGAGCGGTTACTCGCCCGAGGCGCTCGAGCTGCTGGCGCGCAAGCGCAAGAACACGCGCGTGCTCGAGGTCGCGGCGCCGGCCGCGGCGGGCCTCGAGTTGCGGCGGGTCGACGGCGGCTTCCTGGTGCAGCGGCCCGACGCGGTCACCCTCGACCGCGCGACCTGGCGGGTCGTCACGACGCGACAGCCGAGCGAGGCGCAGTGGCGCGACGTCGTCATGGCTCAGCTCGTGTGCGCCGCCACCTCGTCCAACGCCATCGTGCTGGCTGCCGGCGGCGTGGCGGTCGGCATCGGTGCGGGGCAGCAAAGCCGCGTCGATGCCGCCGAGATCGCCGTGCGCAAGGCGGCGGGACGGGCGGCGGGCGGTGCGTGCGCGTCGGACGCCTTCTTCCCCTTCCGCGATGGGGTCGACGCCGTGGCGGAGTCGGGCGTCGCGGTGGTGGTGCAGCCCGGCGGCTCGGTCCAGGACGAGACCATCGTGGCCGCCGCGGAGGAGCTCGGCCTGGCGATGGTGATGACGGGGGAGAGGCACTTCCGCCACTAGGGGCACGCCGGGTCCGCGGCGCAGCCGGGAGGCCGCGTACCACATGTGGTACGGCGCGCGTGCGTGCCGGCTCGTACTTGTATCCACAAGGCCCAACGGAGGTTGCTCCGCGCTCGACCCGGGTGGTAGGGTGCGGCTCGTGTGACGCTGACGGTCGGGCCCTCCCAGCCCGGCCGCGATGACCTCCCTTGCCGGGGAAGCCTCGGCGGGAGGGGCGCTGCCAGGTCCGCCGAGCCGCGCTGTGACGGATGGCTCATCGGTCAAGCGCTTGTAGGCTGTAGCGTAGTAGGCACAAGGGCTAGTACCTGGGAGGGGTCCGGCCCGGCCAGTAGGGCGCACGACCACGCTCCCGCGAGGGGCGCAGACAGTCAACCAATGCGGGCGGCCACGGCCGCCCGCCGTCCGGGAGGAACGCCATGCACGACCAACAGTCCGCCGACTTGGGGCCCGCCAACGCGGGCTTCGACGCCCACGCCGTCGCCATCGCCAAGAGGCAGTACTTCCAACCCGGCGAGGAGTCGGTGGCGGACATGTTCCGCCGCGTGGCGGACTGGGTGGCCATGCCCGAGCGCGCCGCCGTGCGCGACGAGCAGGCCGAGCGCTACTACCGGCTGATGATCGACAAGCGCTTCTGCCCCGGCGGCCGCGTGCTCGCCGGCGCCGCCACGCACCACGGCAACGTCCTCAACTGCTTCGTGCAAGACGGCAGCCCGCAGGAGGTCGGCACCGACGCGTGGGTGCTCCACTTGGCCACCAAGCTCGCGCTCGTCACCAAGGTCGGCGGCGGCAACGGCGTCAACCTCGACCCGATCGGGCCCAAGCGCCACTTCGACGGCGTCACCGGCCGCCTCTACCTGACCATCGACCGCGCCCACGCCGACTACCAGAAGGTCGCCACCGGCACCTTCCTCGACCTGGTGAGGGGCGAGATGGTCACCCGCGGCTACCGGGCCGGCACGTTCGTGGAGCGGACCGCCCTGCCGGCGGGCGTGACCGTGCGCCTCGTTGGTGACTCGGTCGAGGACATCTGGCGCGCCGCCGCAGACGCCGTGATCGCCAACCTGGCCGGCGCCGACATCGTCATCGACCTCTCCGACCTGCGCGCCGAAGGCACGCCCGTGGCCGGCTCCGGCGGCACCTCGAGCGGGCCCTCCTCGTTCGCGGTCGAGGTGTACGACAACTTCGCCGTCTGGGCCCGCCTGGGTGGCGCCCGCTTCGCGGGGCCCGTGGCGACGCTGCGGTACGTCTTCGCGCCCACGCTTCGGGCCATACGTCAGGGTGGTTGCCTCCACCCCGACACCCTGGTGAACACCAGCAAGGGCACGCTCAGGCTGTCGGAACTCGTCGACGCACACCAGAGCGGCTGGCAGGACCACCACCTGAAGGTCGCCACCGACGAGGGCTGGAAGACGAGCCCGCGCGGCTACAACAACGGCGCCGCCGACACGCTTCGCGTCATGTTCGCCAACGGTCAGTCCCTCCGCGGCACCCCCAACCACAAGGTCAAGGTGCTACGCGAGGACGGTGCTCGCGAGTGGATCGAGTTCGGGCACCTCCAGCCGGGCGACCACGTCATCCAGGTCCTCGATCAGCACACAGGTGCGCCAGTGGCCCTGCAGCCGGTCGACGCGCCGCACCACAACGCCAACCCCATCTCGATGCCCGAGGTGCTGACCGAGCGCTTGGCGTTCTTCCTCGGCTATCTATGGGGCGACGGTTTCGTTAGCAGTGGTCGGGTAGGTCTTGCCGTCAGCCACGACTCGCCGATGATGACCGAGGCCCCGGACCTGTTCCGCGAGCTGTTCGGGGTGGAGGTGGCCGTCGAGCAGAAGGATGACGACCGCAGCGTCGTCTTCGTCGCCAAGACCGCTCACCTGATCGACTGGTTGGCCGTCAACGGTCTAGCGAAGCCCAAGGCGCGCGCGCTGAGCATCCCCAGGGCCGTGCGGATGTCGCCGAGGCCTGTCGTCGGGGCGTTCCTGAGGGGGCTCTACGAGGCCGACGGGACGATCACCCACGGCATGCCGGTCCTCAGCACCGCGTCGCGTCTCCTCGCCGAGGACGTGGCCACCATGCTCGCGGGCCTCGGCATCCCCAGCAAGCGGCGTTCCGTGGGAACCCGCGTTGACCGCTACTCCAGACACGCGGTCCACCACGTGACCGTTGTCAGCCACAAAGGGCACGAGAGGTGGCTCGAACGGATCGGCTACATGGACGGCTCGCGCTTGGCGGCCGCCGCCGATCACCGCCCCGACACCTCCAAGGAGCACGCCTGGGTCCTGCCGCACGCACCCTCGCTTTTGCAGGAGGCTGTCGCTGCCGCCCCGGTGGGAGTGAAGGGACGCCCGTCGGCTCTCACACCCTTCCGTAAGGACGCATCGCGCTACATCCGCGCCGAGCGCAACCTGACCGCCACCGGTTTCGAGCGGCTCAGGACCAAGCACGGCCTCGAGGAGCAGCTTCCCGGGTTCGACTACGCCGAGTACTACGTGAAGGTCGTCTCGGTGCAACCTGCCGGCCGCGCCCTCACGCTCGACCTGTCGGTGGACGAGAACAAGACGTACCTGGCGGGCGGCTTCGTGACTCACAACACGCGCCGCGGCGCCGGCATGGCCACCCTCGCCATCACCCACCCCGACGTCGACGACTTCATCACCGCCAAGGACCTAGACCGCGAGCGCGCCGAGGGCGACATCAGCACCTTCAACATGTCCGTCCTGGTCACCGACGACTTCATGGCGGGTGCCGGCGGCGAGCACGGGCGCGGCAAGCTGTGGGACATCGCGCAGCACGCCTGGGCCACGGGCGAGCCCGGCCTCATCTACGTCGACCGCATCAACGAGCACAACCCCATGCGCAGCGCCCTCGGCGACATCCGCAGCACCAACCCCTGCGGCGAGATCCCCCTCTACGCCGGCGAGCCGTGCGACCTGGGCGCCCTCAACCTCGCCGCCTACGTCACCCGGCGCGACGCCGGCCTCGCCGGCTACGACTTCGAGTCGTTCCAGGCCGACGTTGCCACCAGCGTCCGCTTCCTCGACAACGTCCTCGACGTGAACCGTTTCGCGCTCGACGACAACCGCGACATGAGCATGAAGCTCAGGCGCTTGGGTCTCGGCGTCATGGGCCTCGCGGACGCCCTCATCCTCATGGGGTACGGCTACGACACCGAGGAGGGCCGCGACGCCGTCAGCGTCATCATCGGCGCGCTCCGCAACGCCGCGGCGGCCGCCTCGGTGGCGCTGGCCGAGGAGCGCGGCGCGTTCCCGCTCTACGACATCAGCGACCTCAGCGTGGCGCGCCGCAACGTCGCCATCCTCACCGTCGCCCCCACGGGCACGACGAGCATGCTGATGGGCGTGTCGTCGGGCGTCGAGCCGGTGTTCGCGCCGTTCATCTACCGCAAGATCGGCACCGACTACCACGCGCTCATCCACCCGCTCTTCCAGGAGCTGCTCGAGGAGCACGCGCCGCCGCCCGACTTCCGCAAGGACGGCAAGTGGGACTGGGACGCGGTGGTGGCGGCCGTGCAGGCCAACCACGGCTCCGTGCAGGGCCTCCACTTCGTGCCGGAGGAGGTGCGGCGCGTGATGGTGTGCGCGCACGATATCAGCCCCGCCAGCCACGTCCGGATGCAGGGCGCCGTGCAGCGAGCCTTCGATGGCGGCGACAGGGTGGCCAACTCCATCAGCAAGACCATCAACCTCCCCAACCACGCCACCACGGCCGACGTCTACGACGCCTACCGGCTGGCGTTCACCACCGGCTGCAAGGGGATCACCGTGTATCGGGACGGCTCGCGCGAGTTCCAGGTGCTCTCCACCTCCTCCGCGCCCGCCAAGGAGGCTGCCGCCGATCCGGTTGCCACCGATACGGTTGCCACCGATACGGTTGCCGCCTCGGAGCCCGCCTTCGAGCAGGGTGCCGCCGTCGTGGCGGCCGTGGCCGTGTCGGTGAGCGACGCGGGGATGGTGGCGGGCGCCATGACCGCGGCGGCAACGACCGCGGGCGCCGTGGTCCAAGCGTCCGCGCCCGCCACCGCACCCACCGCGCCGCCCATCGCCGCGCCGACCGCGTCCGCGGCCGAGCCGCGCATGACCGGTCAGGCCACGCAAGCCAAGCCGGCGCGGCAGCCGGCCACGGAGCACCTGCCAGGCGAACCGCTCTTCACGCGCCCGACCCGCCTCGCGGGCTTCACGGACGCCGTCAAGCTCATGCTCCCGAGCGGCGAGAAGCGCGGCTTCTTCGTCACCGTCAACATGCAAGACGGCCTGCCCGCCGAGGTGTTCATCGTCTCGGGCAAGGCCGGCGACGAGGCCAACGCCGACAGCGAGGCCCTCGGCCGCGTCGTCTCCATAGCCCTGCAGTACGGCGTCCCGGCCGAGGCGCTCGTGAAGACCTTGCGCGGCATCAACGGCGGGATGTTCGGCACCTACCAGGGTCGAATGGTGGCGTCCAAGGCCGACCTGCTCGCCGTGGCCCTCGAGACCGTAGGCGTGGAGAACGTCCTCAACCGCGGGAAGGGTTGCCCCGATTGCGGCGCTCCCCTCCGGTTCGAGGAGGGCTGCGCCAAGTGCGAGGCGTGCGGCTACAGCAAGTGCGGCTGAGCACCGCCCCGCGGCCGGCGGGGGAGGGCCCCGCGCCTGCGTAACGCCGAGACGCAGGGTCTCGGCCCGAGGCGTTAACCTCGCGGCATGGCGCCTAAGCGCCATGCCGCGATGCGCGTCGGCGGCGCGGAGAGTGGAGGTGGCCCAGTGGGTGTCAGGGTTGCGGTGCTCGTGGGGAGCCTGCGCGCGGGCTCCCTCAACAAGCGGCTCGCCCTGGCGCTCGAGCGGTCCGCGCCGGCCGACTGGGTGTTCGAGCGCCCCGACATCGGGGCGCTGCCCCTGTACGACGACGACCTGCTGGCGACTCGCCCGCCCGTCGTGGCGTCCCTCAAGCACTCGGTGGCGGTGGCCGACGCGGTGATGATCGTGTCGCCCGAGTACAACCGCTCCATCCCCGGCGTCCTCAAGAACGCCCTCGACTGGGCCTCCCGGCCTCCCGCCGAGAACGTGTTCGCCGGGAAGCCCGTGCTCATCGCGGGCGCGACCACCGGCCGCATCGGCACGGCCGTCATGCAGAGCCACCTACGCGTGGTGCTCGCCTTCATGGCCGCCGTACCGATGCCCCGCCCCGAGCTCTACATCACCCTCGACCCGCCCGACCTCATCGGCCCCGACGGCGTGGTCACCCAGCCGGCCACGGCCAGGCACCTGGAAGGGGCGATGACGAGCTTCGCCGCCTGGGTGGCCCGACACGGTTGAGCAGGTGAGGGGCGGCACTGCCGCGCCGGGCCCGCGGGACTAACCTTAGGTCATGATCAAGATCAAGCGAGCGTACGAGGCCCCGAGCGCCGGCGACGGCAAGCGCGTCCTGGTGGACCGCATCTGGCCGCGCGGGGTGACCAAGGAGGAAGCCGACATCGACTGGTGGGCCAAGGACGTAGCCCCCAGCACGGAACTCCGCAAGTGGTTCGGGCACGACCCCGCCAAGTGGCCCGAGTTCCGCGAGCGTTACCGGAAGGAACTCAAGGGCAACCAGGAGCTCGCGCGCATCGGCGAGATGGCCAAGTCCGGCAACCTGACGCTCGTCTACAGCGCCAAGGACGAGGAACACAACCAGGCCCGCGTGCTGCTCGAGCTGCTCACCGCCTGAACAGTCGGCGGGCTCGCGGGCTGAGCGTCAGCGGTCGTCGCCGCTGCCGGTGATCACGCCCCGCTCCCTGCGGCTCTGCAGCTTGGCCAGGTTGACCGCAGCCACGTGCCCGAGGCTCACGCCCAGGTCGGCCGCCAGGTTCGCCACGTACCACAGCACGTCACCCAGCTCCTTGACGAGCTTCTCCCGCTGCTCCTCGCTCAGCGCGTCGCCGGGCCGGTACCCCTCGTCCCGCATGAACTTGCCGAGCTTCTCGGCCACCTCGCCCGCCTCGCCCGCCAGCTTGAGGGCGGGGTAGAGGACGGTCACGCTTCGCGAGTAGAGGGCGGTGGAGCGGGCGCCTGACTGGTAGTCGTCTAGGGTCATGGCCAGATGGTACCCGAGCGTTGCGCCGCTGACGCGCCGAGCCGGCGGCCGCCTAGGCGGCGCCCCGCTTAGGTGTGTGTTGCCAACGCCCGCGCGCTCTTGGTAAGCTTCCCTTCGCTCCCGGCGCCAAGGCGCCAGGACGCGCGTTCGGCGGTAGCTCAGCGGCAGAGCGATCGGCTGTTAACCGATTGGTCGTAGGTTCAAATCCTACCCGCCGAGCCAGATGACTTGGCCCGTGAGAACGGGCAATTGCATGGGCGGGTCGCTTCCGGCGGCCCGCCCATCACCATGGTCGTCCAGCTTCCACCGCTCGTGGCCGGTCGGCGTCCCGTGAGGCCGGCCCGGAACCGGCAAGCGGTGGGCGGGATCGGCCAGGCGACGCCCTCAGGCGCTCTGGCGCTTGCGCGCCGCTCCCAGCGGGTTCGAGACGGCGTGGCGCGCCGCGGCCCAGGCGCGCTTGAGCTCGAGCTCGTGTGGGTCCAGCGTGGCCTCGCTCGCCTCCGCGAAGCGGGCCACCTCGTCGCTCTTGGCGTTCAGGACGGTGTTGAGCACCGCGTGGAGGGACGCGCGGACGGCCAGGCCCTCGCGCAGCATGTCCTGCAGTTCCAGCACGCGGTTGACGAGGTCGTCCTGGCTCATCGCTTCGAGTTCGGCGCGGGTGCGCTGCATGGCCGCATCCTACCGCGGGTGGCCGGCGCTCACGGGACCCGCCGGTCGCCGCGCGAAGGGGGGCGGCGCCTCGGACCCTCGCGGTAGCATGCCGCATGTCCGAACAGCTGACGTCGCTCACGCTCACCGACCTGGCGAGGCGTTACAGGGACGGTTCACTGGATCCCGTGACGGTCACCGAGGCGTACCTGGCCGCCATCGAGGCCCACCCGGAGGGCCGGGCGGTCTACCGGGTGGTGACGGCGCAGCGCGCCCTGAGGCAGGCGCGGGCCGCCAAGCGCCGCTTCGAGGACGGCGTGGGCGGCGGGCCGCTACTGGGCGTGCCGATCGCCATCAAGGACCTGCTAGGCACGGCCGGTGACGTCACGGCGGCCGGGTCGAGGGTCATGGCGGAGCGCGCGCCGGAGGCGGAGGACGCGCCCGTCGCGGCGCGGTTGGACGCCGCGGGGGCGGTCTTCCTCGGCAAGACGAACATGACGGAGCTGGCGTACTCGGGAATCGGCATCAACCCCCACTTCGGGACCCCCGGTTGCGCGCTCGACCCGCGCCGCATCCCTGGCGGGTCGTCCTCGGGCTCCGGGGTGGCCGTCGCGGCGCGGCTGGCGGCCGCCGCTGTCGGCTCCGACACGGGCGGCAGCGTGCGCATCCCGGCGGCCGTCAACGGCATCGTGGGGTTGAAGGTCACCGACTCCCGGCTACCCACGGACGGCTGCATGGCCTTGTCGACCACCCTCGACACGTTGGGACCCATGGCGCGCACGGCGGCGGACGCGTGGTCGCTGTTCCTCGCCATGGCCGCCGAGCCCCCCGCCGCCCTGCGGCCCGTGCGGGAGCGACTCACGTTCCTGGCCCCCACCACGCTGTTCCAAGACGACCTCGACGCGGCCACCGCCGCGGGCTTCGAGGCGGGGCTCGTGCGGCTCGAGGCGCTTGGCCACGAGGTGCGGCGCGCGCCGCTGCCGCTGCTGCTCGAGGCGCCCGCGGCGTACGCGCGCTTCGGGTCGTTCGCCAGCCACGAGGTGTGGGCCCTATACCAGGAGGAGTTCGAGGCGCGCCCCGGCGACTTCGACCCGCGGGTGCTTCAGCGCGTGGTGAGGTTCAAGGGCCGCCCCTCGGCGGATTACATCAGGCTCCGTCGCGCCCGCGCCGAGTTCCAGCGGGGCTTCTGGTCGGAACTGGCGGGGGTGGACGCGCTGGTGGCGCCCACCATCCCGCACGTGGCGCCCCTCACCAGCAGCATCGCCACGGACGACGAGGCGTACCACCGCGAGAACGACCGCATCCTGAGGAACACCGCGCCGGTCAACTTCCTCGGGAGCCCCGCCGTCAGCGTGCCCTGCGCCACGACGGGCGCCGGCCTGTCGATCGGCCTGATGGTGGTGGTGCGGCCCTACGAGGAGGAACTGGCCCTGGGGGTGGCGCAGCAGGTGCAGGCGGCGGCCGCCTAGGGCGCCGTCACGGCTCGGTTCGGTCGCGCCCGCGTGCCTAGGCGACGAGCAGGTAGAGCACGTCGGCGACCAGCGCAGGCGTGGCGGCCCCCTCGGCCTCCACTCGGCACGTAAGGGTGGCCAACCACCGGCCCTCGCCCTTGGGTTCGAGCTTGGCGAGGACGGCCGTGGCGCGGACCTTGGAGCCGACGCGCACGGGCGCGGGGAAGCGCAGCCTATCGATGCCGTAGTTCACGACCAGGCTGAGGCCGGTGGGGAAGAAGCCGACCTCCGCCACCATGTGAACCAGTAGCGACAGCGTGAGGTAGCCGTGCGCCACGGTGCCGCCGAAGGGGCCGGCCGCGGCGCGAACGGGGTCCACGTGGATCCATTGGTGGTCCAGGGTGGCGTCGGCGAAGGCGTCGATCCGGTGCTGGTCGACGGTGACGTAGGGCGAAGGGCCGAAGGTGCTGCCCACGAGGCCCTCTAGCTCTTGGATGGAAGACGGTGCCATCTGGGTCCTTCCCGCCCTGGCGCGGTGGCCGGCGCTACGGGGTGTGCCGGCGAGCCTAGCACGCCCCGGGTTGCCCTCAGGACTCCTCGGCGGCTCGTCCCGGCAAGAGGCCGCGCAGTAGGGCGATCATGCCCAGGGCGGCGGCGAGGCCGCTGGCGTACTTCACCAGGAGGTCGGTGACTATCACCTGCACGAGCCAGGCGGGCGTTGCGAACGGTTCGCCCCAGAACGCCAACAGGGTGAAGAGCAGGGTGTCGAGCGGCGCGCTCACGGCGTTGGAGGCGGCCACGCGGGTGAGCCACCGGCGGCGCAGCAGGCGCTGGTACACCTCCGTGTCGGCGGTCTCGGAGACGACGATGGTGAGGAACGACACGGCGACGTACCGCAGCGGCGTGCCGAGGGCCGCGGCCAGCGCGACGTTGGCGGTGGCGGCGGCGAGGATCATCAGGTAAACGGCCCGGCGCCCGTGGCGGTGCGCACGGTCGCGCTGCGTGAAGGTGAGTCCGAAGAAGAGCGTCCCGACGTTCACCAGGAAGAACCCGCCGAGGGGCAGGAACGAGTCGAGCGTGAAGTTGGCGAGGAGGGTGGCGGCCGTGTAGGTGGTGGCCGCGGCGAGGAGGCTGCGGCGGCGGTTGGCTCCCTCGCCCTCGCCGAGCCGCGCGAGGAGAGCCAGGGCGACCGCCAGGCCGACGGGAGCGAGCACGTACTCCCACCGCCCCATGCCTGCGGCGGCCAAGCCCAGCGCCGCGGCGGCCGCGATGGCGAGCAGCCGGCGAGTCGCGGTGGCGGCCCGGCCGGGGGTGGCCACAGAGCGCAGGTCGGTGGCGGCGCCGACGAAGAGGAGGCCGTAGAGGCAGATGGCGAGGAGCGGCAGTCGCGCCGTGGGGGTCGGTCCGAAGGTGGAGAACCACGCCAGCGCCGTCGGCCCGCCGCCCAGCGCGAGCCCCATCAGGGTCCCGGCCAGGGTGGGGCGGTTGGGCGGGGCGGCTCGCGGTTCGCTCATGGGGCGGGGCGGCCGGGGGACTGTGCCGCGGCGTCCACTCTACAACCCGCCCGCGCCTAGCCGCCGGGGCGGCCCTGGGGCGTATGGTGCGGCATGGACGGTGACGACCACGACGAGCGCCGGCCGGCTCACGCCGGAGCTGGCGCGCAGGCGCAGGAGACGGGCCGGCGGGAGCCCGTCACCCTGTTGACGACCCTGGGCATCGAGCTCGAGACGGTGGGGCCCGACCTGGTGGTGGCGACCATGCCCGTCACCCCCGCTCACCATCAGCCGCACGGCATCCTCCACGGCGGGGCCTCGGTGGCGTTGGCGGAGACCGTCGCGTCGATCGGCGCGAGCGCCGCGTTGGCGCGGGCCGATCAGCGGGTGGTGGGCCTGGAGATCAACGCCAACCACCTGCGGGTCGTGACGAGCGGCACCGTCACGGCCACCGCCACGCCGGTACACAAGGGGCGCAGCACCCAGGTGTGGGCCGTCGAGATCCGCGACGACGCCGGCCGCCTCGTGTGCGTGTCGCGTTGCACGTTGGCCGTCCTCGCCGCGCACGGTTGAACCGGAAGGTAGTGAGGCGGGTTGGTAGTGAGAATGGGCGGGACCCCGCGAAGGGCCCCGCCGGCTGGTCGGGGCGAGAGGATTTGAACCTCCGACCCCATCGTCCCGAACGATGTGCGCTACCAGGCTGCGCTACGCCCCGACGCAACTTGTGAGTCTACCGAGGTGCCGGGCGGCGGTCAAGCGCCGTCGCGGCAGCGGACGCACGCGAGTGCGGCTCCCAGGCGCGACAGCCTGCCCGCCTCCGTGAGCACCCACGCGCGCGTCACGAGCGGCGGGTCGTGCCGCACGTGCTGGGAGTGACCGCACTCGAGCATGGCCACCCACTGCCCCTCCTCGTCGCGCGCGAAACCCACGATGCGGCGCCTGGGAGCCGCGTCAGTCGTCACCCGCGAACCACCCCACGTCCTCCAGGGCTCCCTGGGCCGCGTCCACCGTGAAGCCCCGCCTGGCGAGGAACGCGAACGCCTTGGCGCGGGCGCGGAGCAGCTCCGGGCCCACGGCCGTGCCGGCCGCGGGGCGGTAACGCCACTCGTTCTTCCGTAGCAGCGCGGCGGCCGCGGCGCGCTGCGCGTCCGGGGTGAGGTCGCTCAGTTGCGCGTCTATGAGCGCCCGCGGCACGCCCTTGCGCGCCAGCTCGCGCCCGAGGCCGAGCCGCCCGCGCGCCGTGGCGCGCGAGTCGACGTACATGGCCGCGTAGGCCGCGTCGTCCACGAGTCGCAACTCGACCAACCGGTCGATGAGCTCGCGCGCCTGGCCCTCGGGCACCCCCCGGCGGCGCAGCTTCTCGGCGAGCTCGGCTGTCGTGTACATGCGCCGCGCCAGTATCGTCAGCAGGTAGTCCCAGGCGCGCTCGGGGCTCGGCGGTCCGTCGGCGCGCTCCCTTGGCGGTCCGGCCATCAGCGCAGCACGGCCACGGGGTCGAGGCGGGCGGCGCGCCGCGCCGGCAGCAGGCCGGCGATCACGCTGGTGGCCAACGTGACGCCGCAGACCCACGTCACGTCCCACGGCTGCAACTGCACCGGCAGTTGCGTGATGAAGTAGAGGTCCCCCGGTAGCGGGTAAGGCTGGAACCGGAAGTAGGCGGCCACGCCGAGGCCGAGGAGGGCGCCGAGCAGCGTGCCTGCGCCACCCAGCAGGAAGCCCTGCAGCGTGAACGTAGCCAACACCTGGCCCTCGGACGCCCCCAGGGCGCGCAGGATGGCGATGTCCTCGGTCTTCTCGTTGACGGTGAGCACGAGCACGTTGGTGATGCCGAAGGCCGCGACGATCACGATGAGGAAGACGACAACGCCGATGACGGCCTTCTGCAGCCGCAGCTGCGAGATGAGACTGGCGAAGAGGCCCTCCCAGCTCAAGGGGCGAAGAGAGTACTTGCCGGCCAGGTGGAGCCCGACGGCGTGTGCCGTCGTCGGTTCCGCCAGCCGCAGGTGGTAACCAGTGACGCGCCCCTCCTCGCCCAGGTAGGCCTGCAGGTTGGCGAGGGACATGTAAGAAGTCACCGAGTCGATGAGCTCGTTGCCGACGCGGAAGGTGCCCGCCACCTCGAACTGCGCCGTGGCGCCCGAGATGTCGCGCACCATCACGGTGTCGCCGACGACCACTCCGAGCGACAGCGCCAGCGTCGAGCCAAGCACGATCCCGCCGGCCGTGTCGAGAGCGCCGGCTTGCGCTGCCAGGACCGGCAGGTCGAGCACGGCCGTCTCCAGCGCCGTGTCGATGCCGACGATCTGGGTGAAGCCCTGCCGGGCGCTCACCCCCAGCGCCTGGCTGGCGCGCCGCGCGATGAGGGCTTGGCCGGATAGGAACGGCGCCACCGCCGTGACGCCAGGTTCGGCCCCGAGGGTCGCCAGCAGCTCGGGGTCCTCCGGCAGCGTCTCGCCCGGCATGAAGCTCTGGAGGCTGAGCATCGGGGTGGCGCGCAGGGTGCTCGTGATGAGCTCGTCGATGAAGCCGTTGGTGAGTGACAACGCCACGATGAGAACGGCCACGCCGACCGCCACGCCGGTGACCGTGAGCACCGACTGCAGCCCGCGGCGCCGCACGTGACGCCAGGCTAGGTAGGGAACGAGCGCCCGCACGCGGCGAGCTTAGCGCGCGGCCAGCAGGATGGGCGCCGCCTCGAAACCGGAGGCGAGCGCGGGGAGCAGCTCGGGGCCGTGGCGGCCGTAACGGACGAGCTCCACCTCGACCTTGCGCACGCCCCAGGTCACCGCCTGCGAGTACGACTCGAACCAGACGTCCACCTGCTGCGACTTGCGGGAGTGCATGGTGTCCTCGACGATGAAGAGTTGGTCGTCGAGCAGGGCCTGGAACGCGCCGACGCCGCGGCCGGTGTGGTAGTTGCCGAGGTCCCGGAGCCGGACGAGCGAACCGTACGGCAGGTCGGAGCCGAGCAGGTCGCGGCTCACGGCCATGATCCCGAAACGGGTCCGCACGCCCGTGGCGGTGATGAACGGCGTGGCGTCGGTCTGACTCGCGTGGGAGTTGTAGCCAGTGGCCCGCAACACGAAGACCGGGTTGGCGGTCGGGCCTTGCACTGGGGGCGTGGCGGGAGAGCTGCCGCGCATGGCGAGGACTTCGGCGCGCGGTTCGATGCTGAGTTCGACGGGCGTTGGCGCCCCGGTGGGTTCGACCTCGTCGACGCGCGGCGCGCTGAAGGCCGTGATGAGAGCGGAGATCACCAGCCCGAGGGCGATGAGCTTGCCGCTGATGTGCAGAGCCATCTGCACCTCCCAGTCGCGGCATCTTAGCAGACGAAGTGTGAGAGTTCGCACATGTTGAGCACGGTGAAGGTGAACGCCCCTTAACCGGCCCGTCGCGCCCGCAGCGCCCGCGGGTGTCGGCCGGAGGCGCCGGTCGAGGTCCCCGCCCCGGTAACGTTGCTGGACGAAGGCTGACAGAAACTCGTCAGTTTTCGCGTGATATAGCAAGACCGAGGAACCGATCCCCGTGCCCTTCATCCCCGGACTACTCGCCACCCCCACCGTGATAGCCAACGCGCTGTTCAGCCTGGCCAGGGACGCGTCGCTGCCCGTCCTCGGTCCCGACCGCGTCGGCGTGATAGCGCCCATGTTCAACGAGGAGCTCGGGGCCGCCTCCGCGCTCGCCTCGTTGCTCGAGCAGACCACCCCCTTCGACGAGCTCGTCGTCAGCATCAACGGCGGCACCGACGACACCGGCGGCGTCGTGAGACGGACCCTCACGGAGCACGGCTACCGGCTCGTACATCAAGGGCACGTGCCCGCCGCGACCGCCACGTTCGAGCGGTGGCTCCTCACGGGCGGGCCGACGGTCGCGGTGGTGGACCACGCGCTGCCGCTCTCCAAGTCAGACAGCATCAACGCCGCGCTCGAGGGCGGTCTGCTCAACACCGACCGCGTCCTCGTCGTGGACGGCGACACCGTCCTCGACCCGGGCTTCCTGAGCGGCCTGAGGCGTCACTTCTACCGCCTCAGGCGCAGGGGTCGTGGCGCTGCCACGCTCTACGTGCTCGAGGACTACGCCATCCAATCGGGCTCGGTCATGTCGGCGCCACCCGTTGACGGCAGGCCGATGGCGAGCCTCATCCACAACGCCCGCGCCGCCGAGTACGCCATCTCGACGGTCTTGCGGCTCGGCCAGACGACCCGGCTCGGGGACGGGGCCGTCTTCGGGCGTTCCCGCCTGTACACCGTCGTGGGCTGCGGCTTCACGGCGCGGCGCCAGTGCTTCCCCATGCCCTCCGACACGCTCACCGAGGACCACGACTTCACGCTCGCCGTGCAGAACGAGCCCCTCGCCGCGGAGCCGGTCACGGGCGCCGAGCTGGCCGAGCGGGGCTTCCGTGTGGTGGTGGACGGCGAGGAGCTGCCCCTGGACGCCGTCACCGGCGATCACCCCGTGGTGTTGCGCCGGGGCGGCGACGCCAGGTTCGTCAGCGACGCCCTCATGTACACCGACGACCCACCCACCCTACCTGGCTACCTGCGCCAGATCGAGCGCTGGAACGGCGGTGGGGTCGAGAACGCCCTCAAGCGCCTGTTCGTGCGTCCCGTCTGGCGCGGCCTGCACGGCAACGTGCGCTTCACCCTGCTGGCCGCTCAGTTCGAGAACCTCCTCGGCCTCCTCCTGCTCCTCCTCATG
Source organism: Trueperaceae bacterium (assembly GCA_019454765.1). Lineage (NCBI taxonomy): Bacteria > Thermotogati > Deinococcota > Deinococci > Trueperales > Trueperaceae > Trueperaceae bacterium. The sequence goes on from JACFNR010000006.1 coordinate 32,127, forward strand.
CTGCCCCTCGCGTTGGGGCTCAACTTCGCGTTGCCCGGTCACGGCACGCCCCTGAGGGGCATGCTCGTCTGGCTGGGCGTGGACCTGCTGGCCACGGGCCTGCTCACCACGCTCGGCTTCTGGCGGCAGGGGCGCGGGCTCGGCCGGTCGGGCGCGCCGCTGCAGCGGTGGATGTGGCGCCGCATCCCCGGCTCCGTCCTAGCGCTCGGCCTGTTGCGCGTCTTCAACGCCGTCACGTTCGTCACCGGTGCGCTCCGCGCCACCGCGCGCTTCGTGGGGCGCAAGGAGGTCGACCCTCGCGCCACCATCACGTGGGTGCGCCCGCGAGCGGGCACGGCCAAGCGCACGCAAGCCAGGTTCCTCGGGGCCTCCGGCGGCCTGATGTCCTTCGCCGTCGGCATCTTCGGGCTCACCGCCTGGATCGCCGGCGACTCCAGACCCGGCTACCGCGACACGTGGCGCCTCATCAACGAGTCCGTTCCCGTGCTGCAGTCGCAGCACCAGCAGCTGCCCCTCCCCCTCGCCGGCAGCAGCGTGCTGGGCCTGGTGCCTGACGCAGGCCTCACGGCCGATGCCGCGACCCCCATGAAGGACGCAGCCGGCGGCGGCGTACCGGCAGCGGACGGTGCGCCCGCCACGGGCGGTGCGCCCGCCACGGGCGCCGACAGCCACGCCGACACCCGCCCCGACGCGGCGGTCGCCACCACCGGTACCGCCGAGGGCGCCGCCGATGGCATCGGCGACGGCATCGGGGCCGTGGTCGGCGCCGTGGTGGCCACGCTGGGTGCCGACGCGGGCCCCGCGGACGGGGCGGGGGAAGCCGCCAGCGCGGCCGGGGCAGCGGACGCCGTCGTAGCCCACACACGCGCCGTCACCGGACCGGTGGCCGCGCTCCCGCCCGGGACCGAACTGCTCGGGTCGGCGCAGGCCGCCCTCGGCCTGAAGGTCGTCACGACCGGCACGGGACGCCACGGCGTGTCGGCGTTCTGCAGCGTCGCGGACGTGGCGCGACCGGCCGACCGACCGCGGCTCCTCGCCGGCCCCGCCGACGAGTACGAGCCCCTGTCGAGCTGGGGTCTGCTCGTGCTGGCGCGCCTGGCGCCGCTCGTCGCCAACATCGAGGAGGCGGCGACCGCCTACGACGTGCCCGCCGACCTCGTGCTGAGAGTGCTGCTCAACGAGTCGTACCTCGACCCGCTGGCGGTCGGACCGACGGGGGACCTCGGGCTGTCGCAGGTGACCAGCGACGCGTTGACGCTGTTGAGGGCGATCTCCACGGACGCCCTGTCGCCCTTCGCGAACGGCCGCTTCTTCGCCGGCGACTTCTCGGTGTTCGACCCCGACTTCTCCGTGTGCGCCGGCGCCGCCAAGCTGGCCTGGGCGCGCGCCCAGCCGGGAGGCGCCGACGAGCGGTTCGCTTACGCGCGCTACATCAACCCGTTGGCGGGCGTCGTGCGCGGCAAGATCAGCCCGCGTCACCAGGAGCTCGTCGAGGCCATCGGCGACCTGAGGCCGCTGGCTGCCGCGCTGGAGCGGACGATCGCCGCCTACCGCCGTGACCCGCAGTCGGTGACCGACAAGGAGCGCGCCCTGCTCGGCGTCACCACCCTCGTCGCCGACGGCACGCTCACGGTCGGTCAGGCATACTTCGTCACGGCGGAGCTGGTGCAGAGCTTCGGGATCGACGACCGCGACCTGTACGACGCCGTGCGACACCGGCTTTACGGCGAGGCCGCGCAGCCGCCGAGCGATGGCGGGGGCGGCGTCGGTTGACGCGCGGCGGCGGGTGGACTACTCGGCCGGCGCCTCCCGCAGGCGCGCCAGCGTGCCGTCGACGGTGAGGAGCAGCACCTCGCCCTGGGGTCCGGCGACGATGGCCAGCATGGCCCCCGCCCGCTCGAGCAGCGGTCGCACCTCGCCGGTGGCCCTGTCGAGGGCCCAGAGCCGTCCCGAGATGAAGTCGCCGAAGAGGTAGGCCCCCCGCAGGGACGGTAGCTCCCTGTCGGTGACCTCCACGCCGCCGACCACCGACTTGCCGCCGGCCTCGTCGGTACCGGGGTGCCCGTAGTAGGCGATGGGCGCCACGGTTGCCAGCGCCTCGCAGTCGCCGGCGACGAGGGTGCCGTCCTCGGGGTGGTGGAAGCACTCGGGCCCCTCGCGGACGGGCCAACCGTAGTTGGCGCCCGCCGCCACCAGGTCGATCTCCTCCCAGCGGTCCTCGCCCACGTCGGCGAGGAGCAACGCGCCGTCCGAGGGCGCGAAGGTGAACTTCCACGGGTTGCGGAAGCCGTAGGCCCAGACCTCGCCGCGCGCGCCCGCGGCGGCGGCCGCCGCGTTCGTGGCCGGCGTGAACGGGTTATCGGACGGCACCGCGTACGGTGCGGCGCTGCCCTGGGGGAACGGGTCGAGACGCAGGACCTTGCCGCGCAGCGAGCTCAGGTCCTGCGCCGCGTGCGGGCGGTCATACAGGTAGGCGGGGTCCTGCTGGCCGTCGCCTATGCTCACGTAGAGCATGCCGTCCGGTCCGAAGGCCACCTGGCCGCCGTGATGGAACGGTTGCGGCATCGGTTGGCGCAGGAGCACCACCTCGCCCTCCCCGTCGGCTCCGTCTAGGTCCGGCAGGAGCGGGTAGGCGGCGACGACGAGGTCGTTCGTGCCCGCCTCCGTGAACGCCGCGACGAGATGCGCCGGCCCGCCTCGCGCCGCCGCTCGCTCCCGCGGCTCGAGGGCGACGGAGAACAGGCCTTGCTCGCCCAGCAGCCCGGTCACGCGCCCGGCGAGCGACAGGAACGGGTCGGGTTCCACCCGTCCGTCCTGGTAGCGGAAGACCGAGCCGTCCAGGGCGACGACGAGCAGGGCCCCCGTGTCGTAGAGCGGTACCGCGGCCACGGGGAGCCGCAGGCCGGTGGCGAGCACCTCGAGGCGGTAGCCCGGGGGGCTCGGCGGGACCGCGGGCGGAGCCTGTTGGGCGGCGCCGGTGGACGAAAGGGCCGCCGCGAGGACCGTCAGGGCCACGACGAGGAGGGTCGCCGAGAGGCGCCGGGCGCCGGTGGGGCGGTGGTCGGGTGAGCGAGGCCGCTTTCGGGGGTGGCGGGCGGGGGGCCGCTGGGCGAGGTTCATCGCCCGGCGATGTTACTCCTTGCGGGCGCGGTACTCGCAAGCGAGGCCGCGCCGAGCCCGCGTCGTGCCCCGGCGGCCTCGAAGTAGTTCCGGAACGCCTCCAGGGAGTCCGTGGAGCTCTCTATGCGCCAGTCGGTCTCCTTGTCCTCGTTGAACCAGACGAGCGCTTCGACGCGGGGGAAGGCCGTGGAACGGAGCATGTCCTCGATCCAATCGGCCTTGTCGCCGCCTGATTCGGCCGAGGCGATCTCGGCGAGCCACACGGCCTGGGGTCCCACGCGGGAGATGCGGCGGTACCCCTCGGCGAAGACCTGCTCGAAGCTGCGCCAGCCGATGTACGGCTTCACGTCGCCCCAGTTGTAGCCGTCGAGGCCGAGGACGTCGACGTAGTCGTGACCCGGGTAGTAGAGCTCCATCGCGTTGGCGGCGGTGCGCGGCTCGTCGGTCACGTTGGGCGTGAACACCCACCGGACGTTGGTGGCGCCCTCCCGCCTGAAGAGGTCGACGACGTGGCGCCAGGCGGCCCGCAGCGTGGCGGGGTCGCCGCTCCACGGCGTCCAGTCGCCGTTCATCTCGGGGAAGATGCGCACGTACACGACGCCGGCCGCGCCCCTGACGCCTCGCGCCCACGCGGCGATGTAAGCGTCGTGGCGGCCCGCCACGATGTCGGGCAGGGTCTGCGTGTGCGCCTGCCAGGTGACGAGGGGGATACGCCCATGCTCGAGGACGTCGTCGACCGGGACGGGGTCGTAGGGGGTGTCCCACGAGGCGTACCAGTGAGCCAGGACGAACTCGCCCCCCAGTCGCTGTTCGAGCGCCTTGAACGGGCCCAGGTCGTTCCACACGCCGGACGGGATGAACGCGCCCACCAGCGGCGGCGTGTGCGGGAGGTCGGCGGCGCGGTCGGTCGGCGCGGAGCAGGCGGGGACGACGAGGAGCGCCGCCAACGCCAGCAGCGCGGGGAGGGCCCACGACGACCGGGGTCGCGCGGGGCGCGTGCGCGTGGCGGGGGGAGGGAACGGTTGCGTCATGGCGTCCGGGCTGCGGACGTGGTCGGTCCGCTGTGAGTTTCCTCACGAACGTAACACCCTCGGGGTGGCGCGCTCAACACCCGGCGCGGACGGTTAAGGCGTCGCTTCGCGCGACCGTCAGCGGGCGTCGGCGAGGACGATGCCCGCGGCCAAGGACTCGCGGAACGCCTGCAGCGTGGCGGGGTCGGAGTCGATGCGCCAGTCGGCTTCCTTCTCCTCGTTGAACCAGATCAGGGCCTCGATGCGGTCGAAGCCGGTGGTGGCGAACATGTCGCGGACCCAGTCGCTCTTGTCGCCCCCCTCGTCGGCGCTGGCGAACTCGGCGATCCAGACGGGTTGGTCACCCAGCGCGGTGACTCGGTCGTAACCGCCGCGGAACACCGTCTCGAACGAGCGCCAGCCCACGCTCGGCAGCGCGTCGCCCCAGTTGTAACCGTCGAGGGCGAGCACGTCCACGTAGTCGTCGCCCGGGTAGTAGAGCTCCATCGCATTGCCCGGCGTCCGGGGTGAGTCGGTCACGTTGGGGCTGAACACCCAGCGGACGTTGGTGGCACCCTCCTCGCGGAAGAGCGTCACCAGCCGGCGCCAGGCCGCGCGGAGGGTGGCGGGGTCGCCGTTCCACGGCGTCCAGTCGCCGTTCATCTCCGGGAACGGTCGCACGTATAGGAGGCCGGGCGCCGTGGCGGCCCCCCGGGCCCACTCCCGGATGTAGTCGTCGTAAGCGCCGGCGGCGATGTCGGCGTTGGACTGGTTGTGGCTCTGCCAGCTGATCATTGGCCTACGGCCGCCCTGCGAGGCGAGCGCGACGAGTTCCGGGAAGTACGGGTTCTCCCAGTTGGTGAACCAGTGCACGACGTCGAGGCGCCTGCCGATGTTGAGCTCGAGCTGCAAGATGGGGTCGATCCCCTGCCACACCCCGCCGAACGTGAAGGCGCCGAACAGCGCCGTGGACTCGAGGCTGCTCTCGGTGGGCTGCGGCACGTCGCGCTCAGTATGTGCCGGGGCGGTGCCGCAGGCGCTGAGGAGCAGGGCCACGCTCAGGGCGGCCGCGGCCCGCAGGTCGACGCGCCGGCGCCCGCGGCGCCCCTCATCGTGCACTTGCAGTCTCGCCATGCGCATCCCCGGACCCTCGGGTCCCGGGGCGCTCGCCCGGCTTCACCGCGTGACGGTGCCTCCCTTGGCCGGTTGCGCTACTAGCTCCATCTGTTCCAAGCGCCCAAATGCAGAACAGACTTCATCGCTGCCAAGTGGGGTCCTCGAGGACCCCTGCCCGAACGGTTCGGGCTGCGGGCCATGTGGGACCCGCGCTCGGACTCTGACGGCTAAGTGGATGAGGGGAGACTCATCTTGGCCGGTTGCGCTACTCGCTCCGCCTGCCTCAAGCGCCCATATACGAGACAGGTTTCTCAGCGTCCAAGCAGAGAGACGGACTCTCTAAGCGCAGAGTGTAGCACAACTGAACGTTTCGCGCGTGAATATTCGGGCAACCGCCTCTGGTAGCATGACGGGCCCGGCGGGCGCCTCAGATGACACACTCACGACGACCACGGCCTCAGGCCGCTCCAACCGCAGAGCCGGCGCGCGCCGACGCGGGCGCGCCCTTCCGCTTCGAGATCACCGGCGAGCTCGGCCCCGCCCGCGTGGGTCGCCTGACGACCGCGCACGGCACGGTGGCCACCCCGGCGTTCGTGGCCGTCGGCACGCAGGCGAGCGTCAAGAGCCTGAGCCCCGACGCCGTGGCGGCGGCCGGCACGCAGCTCCTCTTCGCCAACACCTACCACCTCTACCTGCGGCCGGGTGCGGACCTGGTGGCGGCGCACGGTGGCCTGCACAGGTTCATGCGTTGGGACGGCCCCATCCTGACCGACTCCGGCGGCTTCCAGGTCTTCTCGCTGGGCGCCGGGGTGGAGCACGGCGTCGGCAAGATCGGCAGCATCTTCCCTGGCGAGGACGGGCGCGGCGCGAAGCGGCGCCTCAGCCCGGGCAGCGGTCTCGTCAAGGTCGACGAGGACGGCGCCTGGTTCAAGAGCCACGTCGACGGGTCGCGCCACCGCTTCGACCCGGAGAGATCGATAGCGGTCCAGCGCATGCTCGGCGCCGACATCGTCCTGGCGTTCGACGAGTGCACCAGCCCCCTGCACGACGAGGCGTACACGCGCGCGTCGATGGCGCGCACGCACAGGTGGGCGCGGCGCAGCCTGGCGGCCTTCCGGGACGGGAAGGCGCTGCACGGGTACGACCAGGCCATCTACGGCATCGTGCAGGGCGGCGCCTTCCGGGACCAGCGCGAGGAGAGCGCCGCCGAGATCGGGGCGATGGGGTTCGACGGCGTGGCGGTGGGCGGCAACCTAGGCGCCACGCGCGCCGACATGTACGCCGTGCTCGACTGGACCCTGCCGCTCCTGCCTGCGGGCCTGCCGCGGCACCTGCTAGGCATCGGCGACGTGCCGAGCATCTTCGAGGCGGTGGCGCGCGGCATCGACACCTTCGACTGCGTCATGCCGACCCGCAACGCCCGCACCGGCACGCTGCTCGTGCGACCCGAGGCGGGCGGGAGCGGCGGCAGCCGCCTCAACATCCTGAACGCGCGCTTCCGGGAGGACCTCGGTCCCATCGAGCAAGGCTGCGACTGCTACGCCTGCCGCACGTTCACGCGCGCCTACGTCAGGCACCTCTTCAAGGCGGGCGAGGCGCTCGGACCGCAACTCGCCACCGTCCACAACCTGCGCTTCATGGCGCGGCTCATGGCCGACATCAGGGCGGCGTTGATGGACGGGACGTTCCAGGCGCTGCGGCGTCGGCTCGCGCCGCCAGGTTAGAAGGTCTTCTCGATCAGGTCGATGGTGGTCCCGTCTTGCATCACGAAGCGGACGATGCCCACCGTCGGCACGAAGTAGATGTCGAGCAGCGTCTGTCCGCCGTTGCTCGTGAGCGTGGTCTGGCGGATGAGGAGCGCGTTGAAGCGCCCCGCGCTCGTCGCCACGCCCCGCAGGCCCACCACCTCGGAGTCGAGCGTGAGGCTGAAGCCCGGCAGCTGCGTCGTGCTGGTCCACTTGGCGCCAGGCGTGAGCGGCTCCGGCGGGTAGACGACGATGGGTGGGTCGTACGGGAAGAGCTGACCGCCCGAGGCCGAGCCGTAGCTGAGGACGCCGGCCTCCCCGTAATCGAGGTAATCCTCCGAGACGGGCAGGCCGCCAAGGTAATGCGTGAGGACCATCACCTCGCGCCCCTGCAACTCCCGCGGGCCCGAGAGCGTCTGCGTCTCGCCCGACGAGTACGTCCAGCTGTAGCCGGTCTCCGCGGGGTAGTAGCCCTGCGCGGCCGCCCACCCGGCCACCAGCACGACCAGCAGGGCGCGCAGGGCGCGCAAGGCGAGGCGGGTGGCTCGCCTCACCTGCCGTCCTCGCGGCTCAGCTCCCCGGCGCGCCGCGTGGCCTCCTCGATGGCGTCGATGAGCGCGAAGCGGAGTCGGTGCCGCTCGAGGGTGCGCACGCCGGCGATGGCCGTGCCGCCCGCGGAGGAGACCTCGTCCTTCAGCTCGCTCGCGTAACGCGTCTCGAGCAGGCGGGCGGAGGCGAGCAGGACCTGGCGCGCCACGTCGCGCGCCATGCTGCGGTCGAGGCCCACGCGCACGCCGCCGTCGGCCAGCGCCTCGGCCATGACGGCAACGTAGGCCGGGCCGGAGGCGGCCATGCCCGTGAAGGCGTCGAACAGCTCCTCGCGCAGCTCGTAGACGCTGCCGACGGCGCCGAACAGGCGGCGCGCCAGCGCCACGTCGTCCGCCGTCGCCTCGGGCAGCCAGGTGAGCGAGGTGGCCCCGACGCCCAGTCCCGACCCGAGGTTGGGCATGGCCCGGATCACGCGCCGCGAGCCCACGCGCCTGGCGATGCTCTCGGCCGTGACGCCGGCCATGAGGCTGATGAAGGCGGCGTGGCGCTGCGCGATGGTGGGCGCCACCTGGGCGAACGACTGCGGCTTCACCGCCAGCAGCACGTACTCGGCGTCGTGGAGGCCGGCGTCGTCGACGCCGGGCACGCCGTGGCGCTCCGTCAGCTCCGCGAGCCGCCGGGGGTTGGGGTGGAAGATGGCGACCTCGTCCTTGGTTATCACGCCGGCGCCGAGGGCGCCCTGCAGGACGGCTCCGCCCATGCGGCCGGCGCCCACGATCACGAGGCGGGGGCCCGCGGGCGGTTGGGAACTCGCGTTCATGCCGTCATTGTAATGACCTGCGGTAGCGCCTGCGAGCCAGGCCATCGACGCAGAAGGCGCCGATGGCGCCGCCCACGGTGTCGGCCAGCACGTCCAGCAGCTCGGGGGCGCGCTCGGGCACGAACCACTGGTGGATCTCGTCGCTGACGCCGTAGCCGAGCGCGATGCCGACGCCGAGCAGTGGCTTGCCGCTGGCGAGCGTCACGAGGGCGCCGAGGAGGCCGAAGGCGCCGGCGTGCACGACCTTGTCGCTACCCGGAGGCAGGTTGGCGAGGAAGGCGCCCGCCGTGGACGAGCTCGACTCGGCGAAGAGGAACGCCGCCCACGCGACGGCCGCCGTCCACCCGACCGCGACCAGCCAGGTCGGGCGGCGGCGCCACGGACGCTCGCCGGCGGGGCCTCGGTGGGCGGTCGGGGGGGCAGCCATCAGCCGCGCGGGTGCTCGACGAGCTCGACGAGGACGCCGCCGCCGAAGCGCGGGTGGAGGAACGCCACCCGGGTGCCGTGGACGCCGGGTCGTGGGGTGGTGTCGACGAACTCGGCGCCGTCACGCTGCAGCCGGGCGATCTCCGCGTCCAGGTCGTTGACGCGGAACGCCAGGTGATGGAGGCCGGGCCCGCGCCGCGCGAGGAAGCGCGCCACCGGGCTGTCGTCGTGAGTGGGTGCGAGGAGCTCTAGCAGCACGTCGCCGGCGCGCAGGGTGCGCACGATCACCTTCTGGCCGGCCACCGGCTCGTCGGCGCCGGCGGGAGCGAGCCCCAGCAGCAGGAACGGGGCCGCGCCGGCGTCCAGGCGCGGGACCGCCACGCCCACGTGGTCGAGGCTCGCGCCGGGCAGCTGCGGGTGCACCGCGCCCGGCCTTACGAGGCTCGCGTCGACGCCGGGGGGGTCGACGGCGGCGGGTTCGAAGAGGTCGTGGTCGGACACCCCGCCAGCATAACGGCGCGCCGCCCGGCCGCCGTGACGGGGCGCGGGCGAGGCGGCGCTCCGCGCGGGCTTCGCGGGCGTGGTGCGTCCGAGGGCCTCGGGCCGGCGCCGCCGGTCCGAGGGCCTCAGGCGGGCGTCAGCTCGCCGCGCAGGTCTCGGGTCATGGCCTCCCGCGCCGCTGCGGGGTCTAGGCCGCCTCCCAGCAGGTAGATGAGCTTGGTCAGGGCCGCCTCCGGGGTCATGTCGGCGCCGCCAACCACGCCGGTCTCGGCCAGCGCGGCGCCCGTGGCGTAGCCGCTCATGTCGACGCGCCCGCGCAGGCACTGCGTGGTGTTGACGACGACCACTCCGCGCTCGACGGCGGCGGCCAGTTCCCGGAGGAGCGCCGGGTCGCGGGTGGGGGCGTTGCCCGCCCCGTACGTCTCCAGCACGAGGCCCTCGAGCGGTTCCTGGAGCACGTGGCGCAGGAAGCGCGCGCTGACGCCGGGGAAGAGCCTGACGGCGGCCACGGTCACGTCGCGCAGGCGGCGCACCCCGACCGGTCCGGGTTGCGCGGGCCGCGCGGCGCCGGGCCGCAGTTCCACGTCGATGCCCACGCGGGCGAGCGGGGCCTCGTTCGGCGACTCGAACGCGTCGAAGCCCGCCGCCGACACCTTGGTGGCGCGGTTGCCGCGCAGCAGCACCCCCGAGAAGTAGACGCAGACCTCGTGGAGGTCGGGGCGCACCGCCAGCTGCAGGGAGGTGACGAGGTTCTCTCTCGCGTCCGACCTCAGCTCGGTGAGCGGCACCTGCGAACCCGTGACGATCACCGGCTTAGCCAGGCCCTCGAGCAGGAAGGAGAGGGCCGACGACGTGAACGCCATGGTGTCGGTGCCGTGCAGCACGACCACGCCGTCCACCTCGTCGTGGCGCCGCGCGACCTCCTGCGCGATGCGCACCCAGTCGGCGGGGACCATGTCGGCGGAGTCGAGGAGGGGGGCGAACTCCACCAGCTCCGTGGCGGGGAGGCGCGGGTCGGTCAGCTCGGGCAGGCGCGCGAACAGCTCGGCCAGGTAGCCGGGACTCGGGGCGTAGCCGCGCTCGCCCCGACGCATGCCGATGGTGCCACCCGTGTGGGCGAGCAGTACCTTTGGTGCCACGCTGCGACTATACCGGCGGCTGGAGGCGCGCCGCGCACGCCCCCGGCCGCGCGCGTCACGGTATCCCGGGCGGCACCTGTGCCGGCGGCGGCTCCGGCAGGTTGTGCGGCATGGGGACGCCGTCGAGCCGCTTGACGACGCCGTTCTCGTTGCAGCCGACGTAGAAGGGGCACCGCAGGCACTCGGACCACACCCGCGGGTGTAGGTCGCGCGTCTTGTCGATCAGCTCGAAGCCGCACCGCTCGAAGAACTCCACCTCGTACGTCCAGGCGAACAGCACGGGGATGCCCACGCGGCGCGCCTCGGCCTCGCAGGCGGCCACCAGCGCCCTGCCGACGCCGCGCGCGCGCACGTCGGGCGCCACGGCCAGACCCCTGACCTCGGCGATGTCGCCCCACAGGATGTGCATGGCGCCGTTGCCGGCGAAGCGGGGGCCGGAGCCGTCGTCGACCTCGGCCACGAAGAAGTCGCGCAGGTTCTCGAAGATGTTCTGCATCGGCCTGACGAGCATGCGGCCCTGCGCGGCCCAGTAACCGATGTTCTCGAATATAAGGGGCACGTCCTCGGCGCGGGCGTGCCTGACGCTCACCTGCTGGGCGGGAGCGTCGGCGGCGGCCCGCGTCACGGCGCGGACGCGCGGTTGGTCGCTCACGGTTCCTCCCGGGTGGCGGCCGGCGCCATGGGGGCCGTGGCGGCGAGGTCCGCGGCGGCGGCCGCAATCTGCTCGAGAACGCGCTCCCTTGCCGTGCCGCCATACGAGCGCCTGGCGTCGACCACGGCGTCAAGCTCGAGGGCCTCGTAGACGTCGGGCCCGATGGCCGCGGCGACGGCCTGCAGGTCGCCCAGGGGCAGCTCCTCGAGCGCGACGCCCCGTTCGACCGCCACGCCCACGAGCCGCCCCACGACGTGGTGTGCCTCCCGGAACGGGAGGCCGCGGCGCACGAGGTAGTCGGCGAGGTCGGTGGCGTTCGAGTAGCCGCGGCCGGCCGCTGCGCGCATGCGGGCGCCGTTGACGGTCATGCGAGGCAACATGCCGAGGTAGAGCCGCACGCAGTCGCGCGCGGTCGCCAACGCGTCGAACAGCCCCTCCTTGTCCTCCTGCATGTCCTTGTTGTAGGCGAGGGGCAGCCCCTTCATGACCGTGAGCAGGCCGACGAGGGACCCGTAGACGCGCCCCGTCTTGCCGCGCACCAGCTCGCACACGTCGGGGTTCTTCTTCTGCGGCATGATCGAGCTGCCGGTGGTGTAGGCGTCGCTCAGTGTCACGAAGCCGAACTCCGCCGACGACCACAGGATGAGTTCCTCGCTGAGGCGCGACAGGTGCATCATCAGTATGGCCAGCGCCGACAGGGTCTCGAGCATGTAGTCGCGGTCGGAGACGGCGTCGAGCGAGTTGGCGGCCACGGCGCCGAAGTCGAGCAGGTCGGCGGTGAGGTGACGGTCGATGTCGAAGGTCGTGCCGGCGAGGGCGCCGGCGCCAAGGGGGGAGACGTCGGCGCGCGCCAGCGCGTCCTCGAGGCGGCCCTGGTCGCGCCGGAACATCTCGTGGTACGCGAGCAGGTGATGGGAGAAGCGGACCGGCTGCGCGACCTGCAGGTGGGTGTAGCCCGGCATGATCACGTCCACGTGCTCGTGCGCCAACGCCACGAGGACGCGGCGCAGCTCGACCACGAGGTCGCGCAGTTCCGACCCGCGGCGCCTCAGGTAGAGGCGCGCGTCGGTGGTCACCTGGTCGTTGCGGCTGCGGGCCGTGTGGAGCTTGCCGCCGGCGGGGCCTATCCGTTCGGTGAGGAGCGACTCCAGGTTCATGTGGACGTCCTCGAGGTCCTCGCGCCACGTGATGGCGCCTGCCCGCACGTCGGTGAGGAGCCGCTCGAGCCCGGCGACGATGGCGTCGCCCTCCTCGGCGGTGACTATGCCCCTGCGCGCGAGCATCCGCACGTGCGCCAGTGAGCCGAGCAGGTCCTCCTCCGCCATGGCGGCGTCCACGCCGATCGAGGCGTTCACGCGCTGAACCAGTGCGTCAGTGGGCTCGGTGAACCGGCCGCCCCACATGCGCGCGTCCTTGGCGGCCTTGTCCTTCACGGCGTGCCGTTCCGCCGCTGCCAGACGCCGCCCACGCGCTTGGACAGCTCGAGGGGGTCGGTGCCGCTCGGTCGGTAGCCGAGGCGGTGGTAGTAGGGGAGGACGGCCGGGTCGGTGAGCGTGAGGGTGAGGCAGGGGACGTTGGTGCGGATGGCGTCGGCCTCGACCTTCGTCATGAGCCAGCGCCCGTACGCCTGGCCGCGATGCTCCGGGTGGGTGACGATCGGTTCGACCCGCCAGCCGTCGCCCTCCTCCTGGTAGCGCAGGGCCGCCACCACGCCGTCGATCTCCTCCTCGACGAGGAGCGCGCCGTTCAGCGCCAGCCAGGCCCGGAAGTCGGCGGCGCCGAGGCCGAGCCGGGGCCGCGCCACGGCGTAGAGGTCGGCGAGGGCCGCGGCGTCGGCCACGGTGGCCTCGCGGAGCCGGGGCGGGGCGTAGTCGGACCCCGGCTTCTTGGGTAGGACGGCCGGGCTCGGCACGGCGCCCGCCTAGGCCTCGGCCTTGGCGGCCGCGAGCTGCTTGGCGATGCGGAGCCGCAGGGCGTTCAGCTTGATGAAGCCGTCGGCGTCCGCCTGGTGGTACACGCTGTCCTCCTCGAACGTCACGACGTCCTGCCGGTAGAGGCTGTTGGGCGAGCGGCGCCCGAGCAGCGTGACGGTTCCCTTGTAGAGCTTGAGCCTCGCCTCGCCGGTGACGCTCGTCTGGATGTCGTCCATGAGGTGCTGGAGCGCCACCCGTTCGGGCGCGAACCAGAAGCCGTTGTAGACGGCGGCGGCGTAGCGCGGCGCCAGCTCGTCCCTGAGCTGCAGCACCTGACGGTCGAGCGTCAGCGACTCCACGGCCTTGTGAGCGTGGTAGAGGAGCGTGCCGCCCGGCGTCTCGTAGCAGCCCCGCGACTTCATGCCCACGAAGCGGTTCTCGACGATGTCGACGCGCCCGACGCCGTGCCGACCCGCCAGGGCGTTGGCCTTCGCGAGGAGCTCTACGGGCGCCATGCGTTCGCCGTCGATGGCGACGGGGTTGCCGTGCTCGAACGCGACGGTGACGACCTGACCCTCGGCAGGCGCGTCCTCGGCGTCGGCCGTGAGCTTCCACATCCCCTTGGGCGGCGCGGCCCACGGGTCCTCGAGCACCCCGCCCTCGTAGGAGATGTGGAACAGGTTGGCGTCGGTGGAGTACGGCTTCTCCTTGGTGACGGGCACGTCGATGTCGTGCTCGCGCGCGTAGGCGATGCAGTCCTCGCGTCCCTTCAGGTCCCACTCCCGCCACGGCGCGATGACGCGCACGTCGGGCTTGAGGGCGTACGCCGAGAGCTCGAAGCGCACCTGGTCGTTGCCCTTGCCGGTGGCGCCGTGAGCGACGGCGTCCGCGCCCTCCGCCTCGGCGATCTCGATCATCTTCTTGGCGATGAGGGGGCGGGCGAACGAGGTGCCGAGGAGGTAGTACCCCTCGTAGGTGGCGCCGGACCGGAGGACCGGGAACACGAAGTCCTCCACGAACTCCCGTTGCAGGTCGACGGCGTAGGCCGCCACGGCGCCCGTGCGCAGCGCCTTGGCCTTCGCCTCCGCCACCTCGTCTCCCTGCCCGATGTCGGCGGTGAAGGCCACGACCTCGGCGCCGTACGTGGCCTTGATCCAGTGGAGGATCACCGAGGTGTCGAGGCCGCCGGAGTAGGCGAGGACTACCTTCTTGACCTGGTTCTGGTTGCTGGCGCTCATGCTGTCTCCTTGACGGTGGCGGGACCGCGTCGGTGGCGCGGCCCTGATCTGGGGCGTGACCCGAACGGGCAGTGCGCGCGGCGGCCGCGGGCGGGCAGCGCGCGTGCACGCTGCCCCCTGGCGGTGGCGCCGACGCGCTCAGCTACGTCGGGATCGTAGGTTGTCGTGGTTGCAGAGGTGGTGGTTGCGCGTGCTGGTCGACATGGTGATCCGGGTGGAGCCTTGGGTGCAGCTAAGACCAGCGGATGCTTATGCATGCACGCTGATAATGGTGCAACCATAGCACCCGCTACTGGGGTCGTCAACGCGCGCCCGCGTCTGCTCAGGCGACGGGCCCCGTGAGGCGCGACCTCCTCGGCGCGCGCGGGAGCGCCGAGAGCATGGCCGCCCCCACCACCAACGCGCCCCCGAGCATGCCGAGGAGGCCCAGCCGCTCCCCGAACAGCCACGCCGCCAGCGCCGCCGCCACCACCGGCTCGAGCGTGGCCACGAGGACGGCGCGCGACGCCTCCACGCGCCTCAACCCCGTGTAGTACACGAAGTAGGCCGCGTACGTGGACAGCACGGACATGAGCACGAGGTCGAGCCACACCCGCGCGTCGGCGCTCCTCACGGCCTCGAACGGCACGAGCGGCACCAACCCCAGCGCGCCGACCGGCAGGACGACGGCGTAGATGGTGGCCGGCCCGTAGCGCCTGAGGATCCACTTGCCGAACAGGTAGTAGCTCGAGTAGGACGCACCCGCGACGAGGCCCCAGGTCACGCTCCGCACGCTCACCGTCATCCCCGCCTCGCCCCCCTGCGCCACCAGCGCGACCCCCGCCACCGACATGACGACCAGCGCGAGCTTGACGGGCGTGAGGCGCTCGCCGAGGAGGAGCGCCGCCAGCACCGCCACGAAGGCCGGCGCCGAGTAGAGGAGGATGAACGCCAGGCTGACCCCGCCCGCCTCGATGGCCTGGTTGAGGGCGGTGTAGAAGAGCGTCACCCCGACCAGCGCGAACGCCACGAACGCCAGCGCGTCGGTGCGCCGCTGCAACCGCAACCGGCCCTCGGCCGCGGCGTGGGCGACGAACAGTGTGCCGCCGATGGCGGCGCGCCAGAACGCGATCTCGGCGGGACCGACCCCGGCGGCGAGCAGCCGCTTCGAGAACACCCCGAGGAGGGCCCAGAGCACGGCCGCCACCGCCACGAGCGCGTAGCCCGTCAGGTGTTGTCGCCCGCCACCCTCCGCGTGGAGCAGTTCAGCCCCCCGCGCGCAGCCCGAACGCCCTGGCCGTCTCCGGGTCGTTGGCCTTAAGCGCCCGCATGCGGCGCCCGTACGAGGCCAGCTCGACGAAGAACGTCACCAGGTTCACGAGGTAGATGACCCCCAGCGCGATCAGGTCCGTCATGAGGCCGATGGTGGGCGCCGCGCCGAGCGCGAAGTAGTGAAGCAGGGCGTCGACGCCGAAGATGGCCCACGACACCGACAGCAGCACGCCCCACAGCTCATCCGCCTGACCCGTTCCGGGCAGCAGAAGGGCGAGGAGGTGGTAGAGCGGCGTGCGCGGCGCGTTGCGCGCGAGCCTGGGTCGTGGCAGCACGAGCTGGACGAGGTTGAGGAGCGCGATCAGCAGGAACGCCACCACGATGACGAGCCAGAGCCAGTGAGCGACGTTCACGCCCGCGACGCCCGTGAGGGCCGTCCACGGGTCGGTGAACACCCCCGCCAAGGCGCCCTGGAACGAGCCGGCCACGGCGCTGCGCAGACGGGTCTCGTCCGGCACCACCAGCGCCTTGGCGTCCGGCGCGAAGGTGGCCAGGAGCCGAGACGGGTTCGGGCCCTGCCTGAGGTTGAAGTTGGCGGCGGGCAGGCCGGGCTTGAGGTCGAGCGCGCGTCGGAATAGGGCTGCGTCGTCTTGCAGCACGCCCAGGTTGTTGACGGCATCGGCGTCGTCCGGGGCCGCGCGGTACGCCTCCGCGGCGGGGTCGGTGGCGCCCGCCATCTGCTCCGCGAAGCCGCGGACGAAGGCGACGGCGGGTCCGTGGCCATCCGTGCGCGCCACGGCGTCCAGCGCCGGGACCGATGCCAAGGAACCGGAGCCCCACGCGCCGGGAAGCGCGTCACCGTCGCGCGCCCAGCCCTGGAGGCCCGTTAGCGCCATGGCGGCCGCGAGGAGGAGCACGGCGACGAGCCGCTCCGTGAACGTCGCGTAGCGCAGGAAGAAGAGGCGCGCCAACGGGCTCTTGGAGCCGCCGCGCCGCAGCGTCACCGACTGCGGGCGCCAGTACTTGGCGGCCAGGGCGACGTAGAGCGCCAGGAGCGCCACGAGCAGGGCGGCCACGCCGTACCAACCCGTCCGGCCAACGTCGAGGGCGGCCTGCCGCACGGAGGAGGCCAGGTCGAAGCCGCCCCCCTCGCGTGACCGCTCGAGCCACCGGTCGGCGGCCTCGCGCTGGTCGTCGGCGCGCAGGTAGGTGGAGTACTCCCTCAACGCCGCCTGCGTCTCCGGCACGGCGGGCGTTGCCAGCAGGTAGACCCAGTCGGCCCAGAAGGCGGCGCCCTGCATGTCGCCCCGGCCAAGGGCGGCCTTCAAGGCGCCGAGCGGGAAGCCGTACGATTCGGCCAGCGACTGGTCGAACAGGAGCGGGGCGCGGTAGCCGCGGGCAACGAAGTCGCCGAAGGCGGCGTACATGGCGCTGGCGGCGGCCTGGTTCTGCGGAGGCGAGAAGCGCATGAGCTCGCGTGCGAGCTGCGCCCCCTCGTAGAACGTGGCGGCGTTCTCGAGCGCCCCCTCGATGTAGTCGGCCTCGGCCGCGCTCCCGGGCTGCGCTGCGCGCGCCGCCTCGAGGTAGAGCCACGGGTTGGTGGGGTCCTGGCTCAACCGCGCCACCGGGTCGGCGACGGCCGCCTCGGTGCGGAGCCAGCCGTACAGCTTGGGGTCGACGTCGAACGGCTCGAGCGACTCCGGCCCGCTGGGCAGGATCCCCATGCGCCCCTCGGCGCCGTTCGAGTAGGTCATCGTCACCACCGGCACGCCGGCGGAGGAGGTCACGGCGCTGACCTGGGCCGGCAGCCTGTAGCGGCGGTGGATGACGCCAGTGCGGGCGTCCACCACGAGGAGGCTGTTGCCGTGGCCGACGTACGCCTCGGTGCCGCTCTGCAGGACGCCGGCCGTCTCGCCGCTGCCGGGCTCGAAGCCGAGCGTCCAGACCGTGCTGCCGTTCTGGACCCCCACGACCCCCGCATCGGTCAACTGAACGACCGGGTAGCCGAGCGCGCCGCCGGCCGCTTGGCTCTCCGACCCCTCGGTCGGTGGGGTGCCGGCGGGCGGCTCCTGCGTCAGGGCGGGCGGGGTGGTGCCCGGCGCCTGCGACGGGGTCTCGGGAGTCCCGGTCTCGGGAGTCCCGGGCGCGGGCGCCGTGGCGCCCGGCGTGGGCGCTGTCCCGGGGGTCGCGCCGGGCTGGGCCTC
>JACFNR010000006.1:49910-98703 GCA_019454765.1 Trueperaceae bacterium
CCACCGGCGGTTCCCGGGGGTGCGGTGACCGTCACGGTGAAGCTGGCGTTCAGGCCGGGGCCCCGCACGCTGACGGTGTGGTCGCCGGGCTTCTCGAGGGGCGTGCTGAAGCGCAGCACGCCGGACCTGTCGGTGCGCACCTCGGTGGCGCGAGACGGTTCGCCCGCCGGCGTGACGGTGACGCGGTAGGCGGCGTCGGGCGCCAGCGCGGCGCCGCTCAGGTGCAGGACCTGGCCCACCTCGTACTGGTAGGCGTCCAGGCCGACCGTCGGGGCGGCCTGCGCCAACGCCCGACCGCCGAGCAGCGCCAGCAGGATGGCGGCGACGAGCCTCGACCTCAGCAGGGCGGCTGCGGGCGGCCCCATCAGCTTCGGGAGCACGCTCGCCGGCTTCGGGGCGGCGCGGGAAGTGGACATGCGCTCACATTACCGCACGCCATGACCCGCCTCGCGGGCGGTCATCCCACGTGGCTTCCTTCGCGTCGCGTCCGACTGGGACGCTGCTATAGTGCCTTCGTGCAGGCCGAAGTCGCTGCCAGACTCGCGCTCCCGCTGCCGCCCGACGCCGCGACGTGGGGAGTGGCGGAGGTGGCGCCGGAGGGCGCGCCGGAGGGCGCGCCGGGGGGCGCGCGCGCCCGACTCTTGCTGTACGCCGCTCGCGAGGCCGTGACGGCTCGCCTCGACGCCGAGTGCGGCCCCCTCGGCTGGTCGTTCACGCTGGCGCCGCTCGGCGCCTCCGCGCTCGTCGCCAACCTCACCCTGCAGGGGGTGACCCGGGCCGTCGTCGTGCCGGCCTTGGCCGTCGGCGTGGCGAGCAGCGGCGACCTGGCCCTCGCGGCCTGCGCCCGCTCGTTCGGGCTGGGCCTGCCGTTCGTCACCGAGCACGAGAGCTACTGGGTCGACTTCGACCCGGAGTCGAACGAGCCCCTCTACCTGCCCGAGCCCGTCGTTGCGGGGAGGGGAGTCGTGCCCTCCGGTCCACGGGCAGGCGAGGGTGTCGGCGCGGTCGAGGGCCGAGCCGGAGGTCCGGCGCTGGAGCCGGCCGCCGGCGACGGTGGCACCCTGGCGTTCGAGCAGCGGCTCGAGGCGCGCAACGGCAACGCCGGTGCGGGTGCGGGGCATCAGGTGATCGAGAGGCTGGTCGAGCGGCTCAAGGAGCTCGGGCTCGGCAAGGAGGCGGCGCGGCTCGTGATCAGGTACCAGGGTTACGGCCGCACGCCCGAGGAGTCGCGCGAACTCTACGGGCGGTTGAGGGCGATGTTGCCGGGGGTCGGGGCCCCATGACCGACCGCTGGGCGGCCGCGTGATAAAGGTTATCGCCATCGGTGACGTGCACGGCCAGTGGCCCGAGTTGTGGCGCGTCCTCAAGGCGTCGGCGGCCGCAACCGCCACGCTCGAGCCCACCCAGGCGGTGATCGAGGGCCGCTACCGGGTGGTGTGTGTGGGCGACCTGGTGCATTACAAGGAGGCCCGCGACTACGCCAACGCGGTCGGGGTGGAGCCGTACGACCCGGACGACGCGGATCACCTGCGGCGCGCCGCCAAGGCGCAGATCAGGGAGCTATACCGCTTCAAGCGTTACGTCGACCAGGCAGCCGGGAACGTGACCGTCATCCTGGGTAACCACGACGAGGCGGCGCGCGACCATCGCTACGAGCTGTCGACGAGGGGCGGGATGCGTCACGTGGAGTTCGACCCCGCCAAGGGCGGGGTGGAGCTGCCCGCGGACCTGAACGACTGGTTCGGCAGCATGCCGCGCGAGGTCGTCCACCACGGGGTGCAGTTCGCGCACGCCGGACCGCTGCCCGGCATGCAGGTCTTCGACGACTTCTTCTACCACGACCCCGACACGAAGACCTGGTGGTACAACAAGCCCGAACTCGTCAAGCAGGCGGGCCACCGCTTCGGCGTGTACGGCCACACCGTGATGAAGGACGGCGTCTACGTCGACCGCGACAACGGCTTCGCGATGATCGACGCCCTCGGCAAGCTGCAGTTCCTCGAGCTCCTCCTCGACGACGAGCGGCTCGAGCTCAGCGTGATGCAACTCTGACGGGTCAGAGCGAGTAGCCGCCGCGCGCGTCGTCGCGCACGAGTTCGCCGTTGCGCAGGACCAGGGTGCGCCGCTTGTAGCTGTCGACGAGGTCGCGGGCGTGCGTGGCCACCAGGATGGTGGTGCCGCGCAGGTTGATGTCGTCGAGGAGTTCCATGATCTCCAGGGCCGTGTCGGGGTCAAGGTTGCCGGTCGGCTCGTCTGCCAGGAGGAGCGGCGCGTCCGTGACCATCGCGCGCGCGATGGCCACCCGTTGCTGCTCGCCGAGGCTGAGCTCGATGGGGTAGGCCTTGCGCTTGTGGACGAGGCCCACCTGCCGCAACACCGTCATGGCGCGTTGCTCGTGGTTCCCGCGCGCCTGCGTGGCGCGCAGCGCGAACATGAGGTTGTCGAGCGCGGACAGGTGCCCGAGGAGGCGGTGGTCCTGGAAGATCATGCCGATGCTGCGCCGCAGCAGCGGTAGCCTCGACTCGGCCAGGCGGGCCACGTCCTGCCCGCCGACGCTGACGGTGCCCTCGCTGGCCACCACGCGCCTGAGCATGAGCGACAGGAGCGTCGACTTGCCCGCCCCCGAGTGGCCCGTCACGTACACGAACTCGCCCTTGGCGATCTGGAAGTCGACGTCCTTGAGGGCGTGGGTGTGCGTGCGCGGGTACGTCTTGGTGACGTGACGGAACTCGACCATGGCGGTGCTATGCGGCTCTGCGCCGCGAGCGCCGCGCGGCGCCGCTCTCACCTGGACGCCCCCAACGCGTCCATCAGGACCTGGAACGCGCCGGCGTCGTCCAGCTTGGTGAGCACCGTGGCGTTCGGCGCCGCGGTGCGCTTGCCGGTGCGGCGGTCCACGACGGTCATGCCGCGCGTGACGGTGCCCTCGCACTCCACGACCACATGGCGGCGTTCCGACTCGAACAGGTGCGGGTCGGTGACCGCCAGCACGGAGCAGGGGTCGTGGAGCGGCCCGAGCGGGGCGCCGTAGGACGCGGCGTAGGCCGCGACGAAGTGCTCGAGCAGGTCGGCGGTGAAGGTGGCGGTGCGAGTGCCGAGCGCGCGGATCTGGGCGATGCGCTTGCGCTCCATCATGAACTGGTGGGTGAGGTCCAGGCCGGCGAGGACGATGTTGGCGCCGGACTCGAACACGAGTTGGGCCGCCTCGGGGTCGGCCCAGATGTTGAACTCGGCGGCGGCGGTCACGTTGCCGGGACCGTAGGCTCCACCCATGACGCTGATGCCCGCCAGGCGCTGCGCCAGTCCGGGCTCCAGCAGGAGGGCGAGGGCGACGTTGGTGAGCGGTCCGACCGCCACCAGCCACAGGTCGTCGCGCGCCTCCGCGGCTTGGAGTATGGCCGTCACGGCCGGCAGCTCGGCGGCGCCACGCGTGAGCGCCGGGAGCTCCGGGCCGTCGAGGCCCGACTTGCCGTGGATGTACTCGGCGTGTTCTGCGGCGCGGACGAGCGGCTTGGCGGCGCCGACGTGGAGCGGCGCGCGGACGTCTGCCACCTGGCAGGCGACGAGCCCGTTGCGTTGGGTGAGGGTCAGCGGCGCGTTGCCGCTGACCACGCTTATGCCGACGAGTTCGGAGCGCTGCGCCGCGAGGAAGATGGCGATGGCGTCGTCGTGCCCGGGGTCGCAATCGAGCCAGATGGGGAGCACGCCGGCATAGTACCAAGGCGTCCTCCCCGGGTGGCTCAACCGAGCGGCGCCAGCTCCTCCTCGCTCGGCATGACGCCGGCGGCCACCACGCGGTCGCCCTCGCCGAGGCGCATGATGTTCACGCCCTGCGTGGCGCGCCCGTAGGAGCTGACCTCCTTGACGGCGGTGCGGATGAGGATGCCGTTCTCCGACAGGACGAACAGCTCCTCGGTGCCCGTGACCGGCTCCAGCGTGACCATGGCGCCGGTGCGATCCGACAGGCGGTGCCCGATGACCCCCTGCCCACCGCGGCCCTGCACGGGGAACTCGGCGAGCGGGGTGCGCTTGCCGAGGCCCTGCTCCGTGACGCTCAGGAGCTCGGCCCCCTCGCTCTGCGCGGCGGGGATGGCGGCGAGGCTGACCACCGCGTCGCCCTTGCGGAGGCGGATGCCGATGACGCCCTGCGTGGCGCGACCCGTCTCGCGGGCGCCCTCCTCGGCGAAGCGGATGGCCTGGCCGTCCTGCGTGCCGAGGATCACGTCCGCGTTGCCGTCCGTGATGCGCACCGCCACCAACTGGTCGCCGTCCAGCAGGTTGATGGCGACGAGGCCCGCCGCGTTGATGTTGCCGTACTCGCGGATCAGCGTGCGCTTCACAAGGCCGCCACGCGTGGCGAACACGAAGTAGCCGTCCTGGTCGAGGTCCTTGAGCGACAACACGGTCTGCACGTTCTCGCCGTCCGTCAGCGGGAGCAGGTTGCGGATGTGGCCACCGCGGGCGGCGCGCTCGAACTCGGGCACATCGTAGATCTTCTCGCGGTACACCCGCCCGCGGTCGGTGAAGAAGAGGAGGAAGTCGTGCGTGCTGCCCACTAGGAGGATCGAGTTGACGTCGTCCTCCTTCGCCTTGGCGGCGGTGGCGCCCCGCCCGCCGCGCGCCTGCTGGCGGTAGGCGCTGATGGCCGTGCGCTTGATGTAGCCGCCGCGCGTGAGGGTGACCGCCACCGTCTCCTCGGCGATCAGGTCCTCCTTGTCGATGTCGTCGGTGAGGTCGGTGATCAGCGTGCGGCGCGGGTCGGCGAACTGCTTCTTGACGTCGAGCAGCTCGCGCCGGATCACGCGCCACAGCTCGGCGGCGTCCTCGAGGATGAGCGTGAGGCGCGCGATCTCCTCCAGGAGGCCGCGGTACTCCTCGTCGATCTTCTCGCGCTCGAGGCCCGTGAGGCGCTGGAGGCGCATGTCGAGGACGGCCTGCGCCTGCGGGTCGGAGAGCCCGAACTCGCGCATGAGCGCCGCCTTGGCCTCGGGCCCGTCCTTCGAGGCGCGGATGAGGGCGATGACGGCGTCGAGGTTGTCGAGGGCGATGAGGTAGCCCTCGAGGATGTGGGCCCGCTCACGCGCCTTGCGCAGCTCGAAATCCGAGCGGCGCCTCACGATCACCACGCGGTGATCGAGGTAATGCCTGAGCATCTCCTTGAGGGAGAGGACGCGGGGGGCGTTGTCGACGATCACCACGTTGTTGACGGCGAACGTGGTCTGCAACTGCGTGAACTTGTAGAGCTGGTTCAATACCAACTCGGGGATGCTGCCGCGCTTGAGCTCGAACACGATGCGCATGCCGTGCCGGTCCGATTCGTCGCGGATGTTGCTGATGTCCTCGATCTTCTTGCCGCGCACCAGTTGTGCCACGTTCTGGATGAGCGACGTCTTGTTCACCTGGTAGGGGATCTCGGTGACCACGATGGCCGTCTTCTGGTTGTGGTCCTCGATGCGGGCGCGGCCGCGCACGCGGATGGAGCCGCGCCCGGTCTCGAACGCCTGCCTGATGCCCTCGCGCCCGATGATGCCGCCGGTGGGGAAGTCGGGGCCGTGCACGTGGCGCATGAGCTCGGTGGTCTCTATTGCCGGGTCCTCGATCATCGCCAGCAGGCCGTCGACGACCTCGCCGAGGTTGTGGGGCGCCATGTTGGTGGCCATGCCCACCGCGATGCCGGCGGCGCCGTTCACCAGCAGGTTCGGGACGGAGGCGGGTAGCACCGTCGGCTCCTGCAGGGTGCCGTCGAAGTTGTCGCGGAAATCGATGGTCTCCTTGTCGATGTCCTGCAACATCGCCTCGGCCACGGTGGTGAGGCGCGCCTCGGTGTAGCGGTAGGCCGCCGCCGGGTCGCCGTCGATGGAGCCGAAGTTCCCCTGACCGTCCACGAGCCGGTAACGCAGGTTCCAATCCTGCGCCAGGCGCACCATGGCCTCGTAGATGGCCGCGTCGCCGTGCGGGTGGTACTTGCCGATGACCTCGCCCACCACGCCGGCGCTCTTGGAGTGCTTGCGGTTCGACGCGAGCCCCATCTGGTGCATGGCGAACAGGATGCGCCGCTGCACGGGCTTGAGCCCGTCACGCACGTCGGGAAGCGCGCGTTCCACGATCACCGACATGGCGTAGTTGATGAAGCTCGTCTTGATCTCGTCCGTGATCTGGACCGGGACGACCTGTCCTTCGTTCAACGTGACCTCCGAAGCCTACCGGCCGCTCGGCGAGGCACCACGCCGGAACCGGCCCGGGCCTAACGGGGCCAGCAGGGGTGCGGTGAGTGGTTGCCGGGTGCCGCGCGCGCAGTAGGCGGCCTGACACGCGATTCTACCACTTGCCCCGCTGCTCGCGGGCCCGACCCCGCGACGGCCAGGCCGCCGGCGAGCCCGCCCCGGGCCCCGCGGGGACGACGGGGTGGCGCGGAGCCGGACCGGGCCCGTGGTAGCTTGCCGCCAGATGATAGACCGCTACACCACGCACGACATGCGGCGCCTGTGGAGCGAGGCGGAGCGCTACCGCACCTGGCTCGAGGTGGAACTCGCCGCCACCGAGGCGTGGGAGGCCGTGGGCGAGGTGCCGGCGGGCACGACCGCGGGCCTGCGCGCCGCCGCCGCCCACGCCCCCCTCGACGACGCCTTCGCGGAGCGCGTGGCCGCGCTCGAGGCCGAGACCCGCCACGACATCGTGGCGTTCACGCGGGCGCTCAGCGAGCGCCTCGGCCCGGGCGCGCGCTACGTCCACTACGGCCTGACGAGCACGGACGTGGTCGACACCGCCCAGAACCTCATCCTGCGTCGCGCGCTCGCTCTCGTCCTGGCCGAGGTTCGCGCCGTGCGCGAGCGGCTCCTCGCGCTGGCGCAACGCCACCGCCACACGCCCTGCGTCGGCCGCACCCACGGAATCCACGCCGAGCCGATGACCTTCGGGCTCAAGTTCCTGAACTTCGCCGCCGCCTTCGGCCGCGACGAGGCGCGCCTCGAGCGGGCGCGCGAGGCCATCTCCGTGGCCATGCTGTCGGGCTCGGTGGGCACCTACGCGCACGTCCCGCCGGGGATCGAGGCGGCGGTGGCGGCAAGCCTGGGGCTGACGCCCGACCCCATCACCAACCAGACGGTGGCGCGCGACCGTCACGCCGAGGTGATGGCCTCTCTCGCCATCGTGGGCACGAGCATCGAGCGCGTGGCCCTGGAGATACGGCACCTGCAACGCACGGAGGTGCGGGAGGCGCAGGAGGGCTTCGCGAAGGGGCAGACCGGCTCCTCCTCCATGCCGCATAAGAAGAACCCGATCGCCAGCGAGAACCTGACCGGCGTGGCGCGCCTCATGCGCGCCAACCTGCAAGCGGCCCTCGAGAACGTCGCGCTCTGGCACGAGCGCGACATCAGCCACTCCGCCGCGGAGCGCGTCATCCTGCCCGACACGACGTCGTTGGCCGTCTACGCCCTCAGGCGCCTGGCGAGCGTGCTCGACGGCCTCGTCGTCGACGAGGCGCGCATGGCCGAGAACCTCGACGCCTTGGGCGGCCTCGTCTACTCGCAGCGCGCGCTGCACCTGCTCATCGAGGCCGGCATGAGCCGCGAGGCCGCCTACGCCCTCGTGCAGCGCGCGAGCCTGCGCTGCTGGGAGACGGGCGAACGCCTCAAGGACATCCTCGCCGCCGAACCCGAGGTGCCGCTCGCCTCGGAGCAGCTGGAGGCGGCCTTCAGCCCCGACTGGTACCTGCGCTTCGTCGACGACGTGTTCGCCCGCAACGGTCTCTGAGCGCCTGCTATCATCCTGGAGTGAAGCCGCAACGCACGGAACTGCGCTACGAGGGTAAGGCCAAGAAGGTCTACGCCACCACCGACCCGGGCCGGTACGTCGTCGAGTTCAAGGACGACGCCACCGCCTTCAACGCCCGCAAGCGCGGGACGGTCGAGGGCAAGGGCGTCGTGAACGCCGGCGTGTCGGCGCGCATCTTCGAGTTCCTCGAGCGCGCCGGCGTGCCCACGCACTTCGAGGCGTTGCTCTCGCCCCGCGAGCAGCTCGTCGAGGCGGTCACCATCGTGCCGCTCGAGGTGGTGGTCCGCAACCGCGCGGCCGGGTCGTTCGCGCAGCGCTACGGCGTGCCGGAGGGGGGAGTGCTCGAGCCGGTGGTGGTCGAGTGGTGCCTGAAGGACGACGCCCTCGGCGACCCGCCCATCAACGACGCCGCCGCCGTCGCGCTCGGCGTGGTCACGCCCGAGGTGCTCGAGGAGATGTTCGAGCTGACCACGCAGGTGAACGACCTCCTCGTGCCGTACTTCGCCGCCCGCGGCCTCGACCTCGTCGACTTCAAGCTCGAGTTCGGGACGAGCGCCGACGGCGAGGTGCTCCTGGCCGACGAGATCAGCCCCGACACCTGCCGGCTCTGGGACCTCGCGACGGGTGAGAAGCTAGACAAGGACAGGTTCCGGCGCGACCTCGGCGGCGTCGAGGAGGCGTACCAGGAGGTGGCGCGCCGCGTGGCGGAGGGGACGGCCGAGGACGACGCCATCCTCCGCCGCGGCGGCCTCGACGACGAGGCGGACGGCGGGCACGCCCACGCGCACGCGCCGGCGCATGGGGCCTCGTGGCGCGCCGAGGTCGACGTGATGCTGCGACGCTCCATCCTCGACCCGCAAGGGCGGGCCGTGGAGGCCACGCTGCGGCGGTTGGGCCACGACAACGTCGCCAACGTGCGGGTGGGCAAGCGCATACTGCTCGACGCCACCGGCGAGTATGGCGCCGTGCTCGAGCAGGTCGAGGAGCTGGCCACCGACCTGCTGGCGAACCCGGTGATGGAGGACGTGAGCGTCTCCCTCGCCGGCGCTGAGCCCGGAGGGGAGGAGCGCTGAAAGCGCCGCTCATGCCCGCGCGGTCGACCCTGACGGGGCCGGACGGCGCCAAGCTGGCACTGTACCGCTGGCGGCCCGAGCGGCCCGTCGGGGCGCTCGTGATCGTGCACGGCTACGGGGAGCACGCCACCCGCCACGCCGACCTCGCCCGCAGCGCCCAGGAGGCGGGCTGGGACGCGGTCGCGTTCGATCAGCGCGGCCACGGCGAGAGCCCCGGCGTGCCCGGCGGCGTGCCCGGTTTCGGACGCACCCTCGCCGACCTGGAGGAGCTGTTCCGGCTCGTGCGCGCCACCGACCCCCAGCTGCCCGTGCTCCTCTTCGGGCACTCGATGGGAGGCGCCATCGCCCTGCGCTTCGCCACGCGCCACCCAGCCGAGGTCACCGCCTTGGCGCTCTCCTCGCCGTTCCTGCAGGACGCCGTCAAGCGCCCGGCCCTCCTGGGCGCGCTCGCCGGCGTCATCGCGCGCCTCCTGCCCAACCTCCCCGTCGCCGCCCTGGACGCGCGCCTCATATCGCGCGACCCCGATGAGGTGGCGCGCTACCGCAACGACCCGCTCGTCTACCACGGCGGCGTGCGCGCCAACGCGGGTCACACCATGCTCGAGGAGGGCAGGGACCTGCTGGCGCACGCCGACGCCCTCACGGTCCCGACCCTGGTGGTGGTCGGCACCGCCGACGGCATCGCCGACCCGGAAGGCGCCCGGCGCCTGGCGGCCGCCAACCCCCTCGTGCGGCTCGAGGAGCTGCCGGGCGGCTACCACGAGCTGCACCACGACGACCCGGGCACCGGCACGCCGCAGCGCTTCAAGCGCCTGATGGTCGAGTGGCTTCAGGCCAACACGCGCAACACCACGAACTTGAGGTAACGCCCCTCCGGGAACGACAGCGGCACGGGATGGTCGACGGCGTGGCCGTGCTCGGCCACGACCTGGGCGCGCACGCCGGCCGCGAGCGCCGCCTCGGCAACCACCTCCCTGAACGCCTCGGGCGACACCTGCGCCGTGCACGACGCGGTGGCAAGCAGCCCCCCCGGGGTGACGAGGCGGAAGGCGTCGCGGTTGAGCTTCAGGTAGGCGCGGTGAGCGCGGCGCCGCTGCGAGGCCGCGTTCGCCAGCGCCGGCGGGTCGAGGATGACCAGGTCGTAACGCGACCCAGCCTCGGCCCACACGGGCAGCGACGCGAAGATGTCGGCCGCCAGTGCGCTGTGTTCGCCCTGGAACGGCCCGTTGAGGCGCACGTTCTCCTCCGCCGCCTCGAGGGCGCCGCGCGACACGTCGACGCTTACGACGGAGCGCGCGCCTCCCGCCAAGGCGTACACGCTGAAGCCGCCGTGGTACGCGAACAGGTTGAGGACGCGTCGTCCCGCCGCCAGGCGCCGCACCAGTTGCCGGTTGTCCCGCTGGTCGAGGAACATCCCCGTCTTCTGGCCCAGCCACGGGTCGGCGACGAACCGCAACCCGTTCTCGCTGGCCGTCAGCTTGGGTGGCGGCAGCTCGCCCCACAGGGCGCTGAGGCCCGCCTGCCTGCCGACTCCCGCCGCCTCCGGGTCGTCGTCGAGCTCGCCGCGCAGGGCCACGCCCTTCAACTTGAGGCGGGAACCCACCTCCTTGGCAAGGCCAGGCAGCAGCTGATCGACGGAGGCGGCGTAGCGCTTCATGACCGCGTAGCGGCCGTAGCGGTCGCAGACGACCCCAGGCAGGTAGTCGCCCTCGCCGTTCAGGAGCCGGTAGGCGTCGGTCCCGTCCACGGCAAGCCCCGAGCGCAACTCGAGGGCGTCGGCGACGCGAGCCGCGAGCGCGCTCGCGGTGGGTCGCTCGCCGCCGAACAGGCGCACGCCGATGGCGCCGTTGGCGTCGAACAGACCGTAGGCGGCGGCGCGCCCCGCCTCGACGCGCACCCAGTCGCCGCCCCGCAACCGGTGCTCCGGCAGGTGGTTGCGGTAGACCCAGGGATGGCCCGACCTGAGCGCCGCCTCCAGGCCGGGCGCCAGGCGCAACGTGGGCACCCCGCTACCGTGAGCCACTTTCCACCCGCCCCGTCCGCCCCGGGCCGGACCCGGTGCCGCCCGCCGGCCTCGCCGCTAGAGCACCGACGCCAGTCGCTCCAGCGCGGTGTCGAGGATCGTGCGGGACGTGGCGAAGTTGAGGCGGACGAAACCGGCGCCGCCCTTCCCGAAATCCGAGCCCTCGTTGAGGCCCACCTTCGCGCGCTCGGCCAGCGCCTTGGCGGGCGCGTCGCCCAGCCCGGTGGCCCGGAGGTCGAGCCACGCGAGGTAGGTGGCGGCCGGCGAATGCACCCCCACCGACGGCAGGCGCTCCCGCACGAAACTCACCACGCGGTCGCGGTTGCCGCGCAGGTAGCCGAGAGTGCTCTCCAACCAGTCGTTCCCGTGCCGGTAGGCCGCGATGGTGGCCACCTGCGCCAGCACGTTGGGCGCGGGCACCAACCCGCCGCCGGCGGCCGTGAGGCGCGCGAGCATGGCCGGGTTCTTGGAGACCGCGAACGAGATCTTGAGGCCCGGGATGTTGAACGCCTTGGTGGGTCCGTAAAGCGTGAGGGTGCGCGCGGCGATCTCCGGCGAGACGGCGGCGAGCGGCAGGTGCTTGCCGTCGAGCAGGAGGTCGGCGTGCAGGTCGTCGCTCACGACCCACAGGTTGTGGCGGAGCGCGAAAGCCGCCAACGCCTCAACCTCGGCGCGGCTGAACACCTTGCCGATGGGGTTGTGAGGGCTACACAGCATCAGGAGGCGCGTGGCCGGCGTCACGGCCGCCTCCAAGGCAGCGAAGTCGATGGCGTAGCCTTCGGCCTCGCGCCGCAACTCCACCTCGACGGGCACGCGCCCGGCCCCCTCCACCGCCTTCTTGAACGGCGGGTAGAGCGGCGTGAGGAGCAGGACCTCGTCTCCCGGTCCCGCGAACGCCCGTGCGGCCAGGCCCAGCCCGGCGCCGGTGGTCGGCAGAGGTTCGACCTCCTCGGGAAGGACGCTCAGGCCGTGCCTGCGGCTGAGGCGCTCGGCGACCGCCTCGCGAAGCCCGGGCGCGCCGCTGAACGCCGGGTAACCCAGGTCGTTGGCGTCGAGGTTCGCGCGGATCGCGTCCTTGACGGCGCCCGCCAACGGGTAGTCCATCTCGGCGACCCACAGGGGCAGCACGTCGGCGGGGAACAGCGTCCACTTCGCTCCTGGCCGCTCCCGCAGGGCGGCCAACGAGACGTCGTCGTAAGGGTGGTGCGTCATGGAGCAGAGTCTAACCCCGGCCCACCGGGCGCCACGGGCTACACTCTCGGCGTGACGAAGCGGGAGGGAGACCTCGGCATGGGTGCACACTCCGGGACGAGCGGGCTGGGGTGCGCGTGAAGCGCACGGTGATGGTGCCCGACTGGGCCGAGCAGCTGGCGTCGGACGCGACCGACATGTGGCGCGCCCCCACGAGCCTGCCGCAGCGGGCGCCTCGCCGGGTCGAGTTCGAGTTCCCGGAGGACGCCTACTTCGAGTACGGCTTCATCGACGCCCAGGGGAAGATCCGCGCCGACCCCGCCAACCCGGTCCGCGCCGACAACCCGTGGTACCCGGACGCCAGCGCACTCACCGGGCCCGCCTACGCACCCGACCCGCTCGCCACGCCCGACAGGAGCTTCGAACGCGGCCGGCTCAGCCGCCTGCGGCTCACCAGCGACGCCCTCGAGGGGCAGCTCAGGCGCGTGGCCGTCTACACCCCCCACGGCCATGACGGCGCGGAGCTGCCGTTGGTGGTCGTGCAGGACGGCGTCGCCTTCCAGCGCCTGGCCGGGCTGCACGTGGTGGGCGAGGCGTTGGCGCGGACGGGGGAGGCGCGCGCGGCGCGGTTCGCGTTCGTCGAGCCGGTGGACAGGCGCGCCGAGTACGGCTTCTCCGACGCCTACCTCGACTTCCTGCTGGAGGAGCTCCCGCCGGCGCTCGAGCGGGTTGGGCCCAGCACCGGCCGCCACGTCTGGCTGGGCGCCAGCCTCGGCGGGCTCGTGTCGGCCGGTGCCGCGTTGCGGCGCCCCGAGATGACCGCGGCCGTCGTCACCCTGTCGGGAGCCTTCCTGGGCGAGCCCGTCCACAGGGAGTTCTACGCGACCCGAGACTCGTGGCTGCTGGCGAGGCTGGCCGACCCGGCCACGCGCCTGCCGCCCCGCTGGTACCTCGAGGTAGGCACCATCGAGTGGCTCACCGACGTGAACCGGCGCGCGGCGTCGGCACTACGGTCACGCGGCGTCGCGACGGGCTACGTGGAGCGCCACGCCGGCCACAACTGGACCAACTGGCGCAACGGCATGGCGGCGGCGCTGCGGTTCGCGCTCGAGCCGTGAGCGGCCGCCCCGCCGCGGCGCGGGCCGCCCAACGGCACGCGGCTGGGTAGCATGGGGAGCGCGCCCCGCCGCGACCGGCAGGGGCGACCCAACGGAGGCAGGACCAGATGGCTTACCGCGTAGAGAAGGACACCCTGGGCGAGGTGCAGGTGCCCGAGGAACGCTACTGGGGCGCGCAGACGCAACGCTCGCTCGAGAACTTCAAGATCGGTGGGCAGCGGATGCCGATCGAGGTGATCAGGGCGTTCGCCGTCCTCAAGAAGGCGGCGGCCATCACCAACGCCGAACTGACGGACTTCCCGCGCGCCAAGGTCGACCTCATCGCCAGGGTGTGCGACGAGATCGCCGCCGGCGAGCTCGACGACGAGTTCCCGCTCGTCGTGTGGCAGACGGGGTCGGGGACGCAGTCGAACATGAACGTCAACGAGGTCGTCGCGAACCGCGCCAGCGAGCTCATGGGCGAGCCGCGCGGCAGCAAGCGGCCCCTCAACCCCAACGACGACGTGAACAAGAGCCAGTCGTCGAACGACACGTTCCCCACCGCCATGCACATCGCCGCCTACCGCGTGTTGGCGGAGCGGACGCTGCCCGAGCTGCGCGCCCTGCAGGCCGCGTTGGCCGCCAAGGCCGACGAGTTCGGCCGCATCGTCAAGATCGGCCGGACCCACCTGATGGACGCCACACCGCTCACGTTGGGTCAGGAGTTCGGTGGGTACGCCACCCAGGTCCGCAAGAGCGTCGAGGCCATCGAGGCCACGCTCGCCCACCTCGCCGAGCTGGCGCTGGGCGGCACCGCCGTGGGCACGGGCCTGAACACCCCGCCGGGCTTCGCGGGGCGGGTCGCCGAGGTCATCGCCGACCTGACCGGGCTGCCGTTCCGCACGGCCGACGACAAGTTCGAGGCGCTCTCGGCCCACGACGCCGTGGTCGAGGCTTCCGGCGCCCTCAAGCGCGCTGCCGTGGCGTTGTTCGCCGTGGCCAACAACATCCGGCTGCTCGGCTCAGGGCCGCGCTGCGGCATCGGGGAGTTGCGCCTGCCGGAGAACGAGCCCGGCTCGAGCATCATGCCGGGCAAGGTGAACCCGACCCAGGCGGAGGCGCTGACCATGGTGTGCGCCCAGGTCATCGGCAACGACGCCGCCGTCAGCCTGGCGGGCACCCAGGGGCAGTTCCAGCTGAACGTCTTCAAGCCCGTCATGATCTACAACCTGCTGCAGTCCGCCAACCTGCTGGCCGACGCCGCCAACAGCTTCCGCGTGCACTGCGTTGACGGCATCGAGGCCGACGAGCGCCGCATCAGGCAGCACCTGGACGATTCGCTCATGCTCGTCACGGCCCTGAACACCAAGATCGGCTACTACAAGGCGGCCGAGATCGCGCAGAAGGCGCACCGCGAGGGCACGACGTTGAAGGCCGCCGCGCTCGCCCTCGGCTACCTCAGCGCCGACGAGTTCGACGCGGCCGTCGTGCCCGAGGAGATGGTCGGCTGAGGGCGCGCCCTTCCCAGGGGCCCTGGCCACCGCGAAGGGCGCGCCGCTCGCCTCAGTGCCGGTTGTCGATCACCTCGGCGTCGTCGGGCAGGTGCCGGACCTCGGCGGGGTCGAGGCCCTGGTCGAGCATGAGGTTCTCGGCGTTCAGTTCCGCCAGGACGTGACCGTCCTTCTGGATGAACACCAGTTGCCGCGGCAGCCAGTCAGAGGCCGCGATGCGCGCCCTGACGTCGAGGATCTGGGCGGTCTGGTCCTTGTTCGTGAAGTTGACGACGTAGACGTCGCCGGCTTCGCCCGCCTCGACGTCGACCAGCTTGGCGTCGTACCCGGCGAAGATGGCGCCCAGGTCGAAGGAGATCTCGGCGCTGGCGCCGTCCTCGCCCTTGGGTAGGAGTCCGCCCAGGGCGTCGGGGTCGTCGGCGTCGAAGATCATGACCTGGTTGGTCAGGAAGGTGTAGTTGTAGACGGCCGCGCCGTCCAGCACGATCTCGTTGTCGGCCAGCGCGTCGGGTTGCACGATGTAGGCGCGCGCCAGGCTCTCGGGGGGCACGACCTCGATCTCGATCTCCAGGGTGATGGTGGTTCCGTCGGTGTCGACGAGCTTGCCCGTCAGCAGGAACGAGGCATCGTCCAGCGCGCGTGCCGCGGCCGTCACGTTGTCGAGGACCGTGGTCACGTCGAGTTCCTGAGCCGTCGCGAGGGGCAGCGCGAGCGCGAGGGCGAGGGCGGCCAGGTGGGCGCGCCGACGCTGGCCGCGGCGGCGGGCGGGGGCTTCGGGAGCGTGATGCATGCAGCGATGTTATCCGGCCGGGCCCCGCGGACCATGAAGAAGGCTTTAAGGCCCCCATCATGCCGGTCAGGAACGCGGTGCTAGGCTTCCACCAGAAAGGGGGCAGGTCATGAAGAGAACGCTCTCGACCATCCTGCTGCTCGCAGTAGCTTCGACCGTGCTCGCTCAAGGATTCGTGGTCAGCCCACAGGCCATCGTCGTCAACCCCGCACCCAGCTTCGGCGTGCAGGTCTGGTTGGACCGCGACACGTCGGGCAACGGGACGCCCACCTACCAGTTGGGCGAGGAAGTCAGGATCAGCGTCCGCCCCGACGAGTCGTCCTGGGTCTACGTCTTCGACGTCCGCCCGAACGGCGACGTCACCCAGATCTTCCCGAACCGCTACGACAGCTCCAACTACGTCAACGGCGGCGAGACGCGCACCTTCCCGCCCTCCGGCGCGCGCTACGTCTTCAACATCGCGCCGCCAACGGGCCTCTCGAAGGTCATCGCCATCGCCAGTAAGACCCGCCTCGACACCTCGACGTTGGCGCGTTTCCAGCGCGAGAGCGACCTGTTCGCGCAGTCCAGCATCGGCGAGCAGGGCTTCATCCAGAGCTTCGCCATCGTCGTCCGCCCGGTGCCGCAAGCGGAGTGGGTCTCCGACACTGTGCTCTACCGCGTGGGTGGGCAGGGTTCCTCGCAGCCCGAGCCGCAGTACGGGACCATCGACGTCCGCTCCACCCCGGCGCGCGCTTCCGTCTACCTCGACGGCACCTTCATCGGCTACACGCCGCTCACCTACGGCGCCACCGTCGGCCGCCACGACGTCACCGTCGAGAGCGACGGTTACGATACCTACGCCACCACCGTCGACGTGCGGGCGGGGCGCACCGCGTCGGTCGACGCGCGCCTCAACCAGCAGCGCCGAGCCGGCACGGCCTCGTTCACGAGCTCCCCGAGCGGCGCCGACGTGTACGTCGACGGCCGCTACGTGGGGACCACCCCAACGGGGCAGGTGCGCTTCGAGGTCGGCAACTACACCGCCCGCTTCGAACTGGCCGGCTACGACACCACCACCGTGAGCTTCGACGTCCGCAACAACCAGGACCGCACCGTCAACGCGCAGCTGAGGGCTCAGAGCGCCACCGTGACGGTGCAGGGGAACATTGGCGGCGCCATGGTCTTCCTCGACGGCCGCCAGGTCGGCACGCTTCCCAACGGCAGCGGGCGGCTGCGCATCAGCGACGTCGCGCCCGGCCGGCACGAGCTCGTGGTGATGGCCCCCGGTTACGCCACCTACGTCACCACGTTCGACGTCGGCGCCGGTCGCGACGTCGAGCTGAACGTCCGGCAGTCGCGCTTCTGAACCCGACCACTTGGGGCCACCGAGGCCGCTGAACCGACGCGAGCAGCCCGGCGCCCAGCGCGCTGGGCTGCTCGCGTCGGGGCCGCCGGACGGGCTCCGCGAGTGGCCGCGTTACAATCCGCCCATGCTGGAAGGCAGGGGCCCACTCGTCGCTGTCGTGCTCGCCGGCGGCGGCCCCGGCGACCGCCTGGCGCGCGCCGTCGGGGCGCCCAGCAAGGCGCTCGTGCCGTACGGCGCGAGGCCCCTCGGCGAGTACGTCCTCGCCGCCCTGCGCGGTTCGGGCGTGGTCGACCGCACGGTGCTGGTTGGGGAGACGCACGGCCGGTTCGCTGGCCTGTACGACGTGAACGTCCCCTCGGGCGCGCGCCTGGTCGACTCGCTCGCGTTGGGCCTCGGCGCCGCGCTCGCGCAGGTCCCCGCCGCCGACGACGTGCTGCTCGTGACGGCCGACGTGCCGTGGTTGACCCCGGAGGCCGTGAAGCGCTTCGTGGTGGCCGCGCGAGCCATGGAGGGCGCCGACGGTGGACGGGCGCAGCTCGTCTACCCGGTGGTCGAGCGCGCGGACGCGGAGGCGCAGTTCCCGGGGCAGCGCCGCACGTACGCCGGCCTCGAGGACGGTCACTTCACGGGCGGCAACCTCGTGCTCGTGACGCGCGGCGTGGTGCCGGCCCTCCTACCCCTCATCGACCGCGTCTTCTCGAACCGCAAGAACCCGCTCGCGCTCGCCGGCATCGTCGGCCCGGGCACCTTGGCGCGCTTCCTCCTCGGGCGGGCGCGCGTCGCGCAGCTCGAGGCGCGCGTGAGCGCCCTGCTCGGGGCGGCGGCGCGCGCCCTCCCGACGCGCGACGCCTGCCTCGCCGCCGACGTCGACGACCCGCGCCACCTCGCAGACAAGCACGCCCCGCCGGCTACCCTCGCAGGCAGGGGCGGCCCGCCGGCCACCCCCGCCGATTGGCGCGACCCGCCGGCGGCCCCCGCCGGCCCGACCCTCAGGAGGGACCCGTGAGACGACCCAACCAACTGCGCGTCGCCGCGCTGCTCGGAGCCTCGGCCGCCGTGGCGTTCGCGCTGCTGATCGCCCTCCTGGCGTTCCTCGCCCTCGGGCGCGCCGGGCGCCTCGGCTTCGCAGGCTTCAACGCCCCTGGCATCCTCGAGGGCGCCCTGTTCGTGCTGGCGTACTCGGGAGCCTTGATCTACGTCCGCAGCGCGCTGCGCCTGCCGAGCCCCACCCTCTTGAGCTTCGGGCTGCTCGCCCCGCCCACCACGGGGCGGTCGGCGGCGAAGGTGCCCGTGGTCGACGCCGCGCAGGTGGCGCAGACGATGATGGCGAACCGGATCGTGATCGTGCAGGACGCCGGCGTGCCCGTCGGCGTCACGGGCCTGCACCACGACCGCATCACCTCGTGGGAGGAGCTCGTCAAGGTCGAGGCCGACATGGCCGTCACCGACCTGAGGCGACTGCTGGCGCACGAGCAGCTGGTGGTGGTGCTCGAGGGCGCCGAGGTGAGAGGGATAGTCACGCAGGAGATGTACCTGGCCGGCCTGTGGGGCAGCGTGCGCTGAGGCGGGTTCAGGCGCCCACCAGGGGCAGGTAGGGCTCGGCGTCTGCCGCCAGGGGGTTCGGCGACACGCGGCCGGTGGCGAGGCGCGCCGCGGCCGCGAGCGCGATCATCGCCCCGTTGTCGGTGGCCAGTGCCGGGGGCGGGAAGCTCGCGTCGATGCCCGCGGCCGAGAGCTCGCGCCGCAGGCGCGCGTTGGCCGCCACGCCGCCCGCCACGACGAGGCGGCGCAGGCCCGTGCGGTGGAGGGCGCGCGTGGTGACGCGCACGAGCGAGTCGACGACCACCCGCTCGAACGACGCCGCGACGTCGGCGCGGTCCACGTCGGGGTGGCGCTCCAGGAGGAGCGCGACCGCCGTCTTGATGCCGCTGAAGGAGAAGTCGAGGCTCGTGTCGGCCTGCATCGGCACGGGGAGCGTGACGGCGCGGTCGTCGCCGCTCGCCGCGAGGTCGGCCAGGAGCGCGCCACCCGGGTAGCCCAGGCCCAGGAGCCGCGCGACCTTGTCGAACGCCTCGCCGGCCGCGTCGTCGCGGCTGCGGCCCAGCTCCTCGACCTCGCCGGGGGCGCGGACCGCGAACAGGGCCGTGTGGCCGCCGGAGGCGAGGAGCGCCACGAACGGCGGCTCGACCGCGCCCGCCGCCGCCAGGTGGCCCTCGAGATGGTGGACGGGCACGAACGGCACTCCCATGCCCCAGGCTAGGGCCTTGCCGTAGTTGAGACCGACGAGGAGCGCCCCGACGAGGCCAGGACCGCGGGTGGCCGCCACCGCGTCCACCTCGGCGAGAGCCACGCCGGCCTGCCCCAGCGCCTGCTCGAGCACCTCGTCGATGACCTCTAGGTGCTCACGGCTGGCGAGCTCCGGCATCACCCCGCCGTAGCGGGCGTGAAGCGCCGTCTGCGACCTGACGACGTTGGCCAGCACCCGCCCGCCCCTCGCCAGGCCGACGCCCGTGTCGTCGCACGACGTGTCGATGCCCAGCACCAGGGGGGCGGCGTCGGCGGGTCCGGGCGGGGTCCGTCGCGGCATCACGCCGGACGTTAGCACCGCTCGACGGCGTAACCCGTCGCCGGCCTGAGCTCGAGCACCTCGCCGGCCGGCCCGACGAAGCGCTCGAGGGCGGCGCGGCAAGCCGCCGCGGTCGCGGCGGAGGCCACGGCCCCCACCGTCGGCCCGGCGCCGGACAGGAAGGCAGCGTGCGCCCCCGCCGCGGCCAGGGCGCTCATGGCGGCGCCGAAGCCCGGCACGAGGTGCTCCCTGTACGGCTGGTGCATCACGTCGAGCGCGGCCGCGGCGAGGAGCTCCGGGCGGTCGAGCGCCACAGCCGCCACCCACAAAGCGGCGCGCGACGCCGTGAGGACGACGTCCTGACGCGGATAGGTTGCAGGCAGCGCGGCGCGGGCGCCGTCCGTGGCGAGCTCGAAGGCCGGCACCCCGAACAGGAAGCGCCACGACGGCGGCACCGGCAGGGCGGCGCCCTGGAACTCGCCCGCCGCGTCGCGCGCAGCGACCGTGAAGCCGCCGTACACGCAGGGGCCGACGTTGTCGGGGTGCCCCTCCAGGGCCGCAGTGACGGCGAACACGCCGCGCCGCCCCAACCGCCCGTCGAGCATGGCGTCGGCGAGGGCCGCGCCGGCCACCAGTGCGGCCGACGACGAGCCGAGGCCGCGCGCCAAGGGTATGGGGTTGACGACGTCGAGGCTGACGCCCGGCGCCTTCAGGCCAAGGTGGGCGTAGGCGGCCTTGAAGCCGCGGTGCACGAGGTTGTGGGGCGTGGGCGCGACGTGGCCGCGACCGCCGTAGGTGAACGCGTCCTCGGCGGCGGGGACTGCCGTGACCTGCAGGTGCAGGTCGAGCGCGAGGCCCAGGGTGTCGAAACCCGGCCCGAGGTTGGCGCTACTGGCCGGGACGCGCGCGCGGAACATGAGCGGCACCGTACCACCGGGTCGGGCGCCGGCGCATCAGTTCGTCTCCGCCACCCCAGCGAGGGCGGCGGCGCGCGGCAGGGCCTCAGCCAGGTCGCCGGCGGTCAGGCCCGCGCCGCTCGTGGCGGCGGCCAGCTCGCCCGCCACGCCGTGCAGCCACACGGCCGCGCACGTACGCGAGAACGGGTCGTCGTCGCCGCCGGGCGCCGCCACGAGGGCGCCCACCACGCCGGCCAGGACGTCGCCCGTGCCGCCGGTGGCCATGGCCGGGTGGCCCCGCTCCGAGACCGCCACCGCGCCGCCGGGAGCGCGCACCACGGTCGTCGGGCCCTTCAGCACGACCGTCGCCCCGAACGCCTCCGCCAGGCGTCCGGCCGCGGCGAGCGGGTCGCCAACCACCTCGCTCACGGGCCGATCGAGCAGCGCGGCCGCCTCGCCCGCGTGAGGGGTCATCACGGCCCGGCCGCGCTCACGCAGCGCCGCGCGCGCCGGCTCGGGCCAGGCGGCCGGACGCAAGGCGGAGGCGTCGAGCACGACGGGGCCGGGCGCCAAGCGCAACAGCTCGGGCAGGAGGGGGAGCAGCCGCTCGTCGAGCCCGGGGCCGATCACGGTGGCCGCCGCGCGCTTGGCCACCCAGGCGGCCGCGAGATCCGTGACCATGGTCGCCGTCTGGCCCGGCGTCAGGGCCGCCGTCCCGCCGAGCGGGGCAAGTTCCACGAAGATCGTCTCGGGCCAGGCGGCCGGGTGGCGCGCCGGACCCACCAGGGTGACGAGGCCGGCGCCGGCGCGCCACCCTCCGCGACAGGCGAGCTCGGCGGCGCCCGCGTAGGCCGCCGACCCACCCACGACCGTCACCGTGCCGACCGAGTACTTGTTGGCGTCGGGCGCGCGGCGCGGTAGCCACGCGGCGGCGTCGGCGGCGCCCAGCAGGACGATCTCGCCGCACGCGGCCAGCACGTCCGCCGGCATCCCGATGTCGGCCAACACCCGCTCGCCGTACGCGCCCCTGGTGGGGTGGAAGGCGCCGGCCGGCTTCCTGCCGGCGAGCTCGACCGTCACGCTCGCCGTCACGTGCGGTCCGACGAAGCGCGGGGCGTCGGTGCCCACCCCGCTCGGGACGTCGACGGCCACCACGGGCGCGCCGTGCAGGTGCAACCCGGCGAGCAGCTCGCCGAGCGGTCCGGCGACGGGCCGCGTGAGGCCGCTACCGAGGAGGGCGTCGACGATCACGTCCGCCGCGCCGAGCGAGGCGGGGCGCGCTCCCTCCAACGGCCCCGGGGCGACGCCCGCCGCGACCAGCTCGGCGCGGGCGCGCCGCGCGTCGGCCGTGCCGGGCACGGGAGCCACCTCCAGGACGGTGACCGCGACGCCCCGCTCGAAGAGGCGGGCGGCGCACACGTAACCGTCGCCGCCGTTGTTGCCCTTGCCGCACAGCACGGTCGCCGCCGCGCTCCCCGGGTAACGCCTCAGCACCTCGCGCGCCACGGCCGCACCGGCGGCCGCCATGAGGGGCCACGACCCCTCGCCGCGCGCGGCGGCGAGGGCGTCCGCCCTGCGCATCTCCTCGGCGCGGTAAAGCCTCAAGCCCCACCGACCCTTCCGGCGCCGGCCGACCCTACGCCAGCGCCCGCTCGATCCGCGCCAGCGCGTCGTCGTCGAGCGCGAGCCCGGCGGCGCCGACGTTCTCCTCGAGTTGCGCCACCCGCGTGGCGCCCGTGATGACGGACGCAACCTCCCTCTGACGCAACACCCACGCGAGCGCCAGCTGGCTGCGCGTGACGCCCAGGTCGTCGGCCACCTCCGCGAGGCGCCTCACGCGCGCCGCGTTCTCGTCGGTCAGGAAGCGCTCCTTGAATGTCTCGAAGTTAGCGAAGCGGGAGTCCGCCGGCACGCCAGCGTCGTACTTGCCGGTGAGCATCCCTTGCGCCAGCGGGCTGAAAGCGACAAGGCCGACCCCCTTGGCCGCGGCGACGGGCAGGATCTCGCCCTCCACGCGGGTGCTCCGCAACATCGAGTACTCGGGCTGCTCCGCGATGGGCGCGACGAGGCCGTTCGACTTGGCGAAGGTGACCGCCTCGGCGATCTGCGCTCCGCTCCACATGCTCGTGCCCCAGTAGTGGGCGCGGCCGGAGCGCACCACGTCGGAGAACGCCTCCACCGTCTCCTCGAGCGGCGTGTCGAGGTCGTAGCGGTGGGCGAAGTAGATGTCGAGGTAGTCGAAGCCGAGTCGGTCGAGCGACCGGTCGATCGACTCCAGCACGTGCTTGCGACTCAGGCCCCGGTCGTTCACGTTCTCCGACATCGGCCAGTAGAGCTTGCTGCTCACCACGTGATGGTGGCGCGGCCCGAGCTCGGCGAGGGCGGAGCCCATCATCTCCTCGCACTTGCCCTTGGCGTAGACGTCGGCCGCGTCGAAGTAGTTGATGCCCAACTCCACCGCGCGCTCGATGATGCGGCGCACCGTCTCCTGCTCCTCGACCGTCTGTCCGAAGGTGGTCCAGCCGCCCAGCGCGACGCTGCTGACCTTGAGGCCGCTGTTGCCCACCCGCCGGTACGTCATCTTCGTGGTAGCCATGCCTCAGGCTACCCCAGCCGGGCGTGGGCTCGCGGCGGCGCGACCCGCCCGTATGATTGGCGCATGGAGCCCATCTACGACGGGCCGCCGGACGGCCTGGCTGAACGCCTGGGGCGGCCGGGCGAGTACCCCTACACGCGCGGCGTCTACCCCAAGATGTACTCGGAGGGCCGCCTCTGGACCATGCGCCAGTACGCCGGCTTCGGGTCGGCGGCCGAATCGAACGCCCGCTACCGCTACCTGCTCGGGCAGGGGGTCTCCGGCCTGTCGGTGGCGTTCGACCTCCCCACCCAGCTGGGCCTCGACCCCGACGACCCGCTGGCGCAGGGCGAGGTGGGGCGGGTGGGGGTCAGCATCGCCACCCTTGACGACATGCGTCGGCTGTTCCAGGACATACCCCTGGGCAGCGTAACCACCTCCATGACGATAAACGCGCCCGCCATGATGCTGCTGGCGCTCTACGTCCTCGTCGGCGAGGAGCAGGGCGTGCCGGCGGCTCGGCTCGGCGGCACCGTCCAGAACGACATCCTCAAGGAGTACGTGGCGCGCGGCACCTACATCTTCCCGACCGGCCCCAGCATGCGACTGGTGACCGACCTGTTCGCCCAC
Organism: Trueperaceae bacterium; assembly: GCA_019454765.1. Taxonomy (NCBI): domain Bacteria; kingdom Thermotogati; phylum Deinococcota; class Deinococci; order Trueperales; family Trueperaceae; species Trueperaceae bacterium. Next base: position 73,384 of record JACFNR010000006.1, read on the forward strand.
TGCGCGCGCGAGCTCCCGAACTTCAACACCATCAGCATCTCCGGCTACCACATCCGCGAGGCCGGCGCGACCGCCGCGCAGGAGCTGGCGTTCACGCTGGCGAACGCGCGCGCCTACGTGACGGCCGCGTTGGGCGCCGGGCTCGCGATCGACGACTTCGCGCCGCGCCTCTCGTTCTTCTTCGCCTGCCATAGCCACCTCCTCGAGGAGGTGGCCAAGTTCCGCGTGGCGCGGCGCCTGTGGGCCCGCATGATGCGCGACGAGTTCGCGGCCGCCGACCCCAGGTCGTGGATGTTGCGCTTCCACACGCAGACCGGCGGCAGCACCCTCACGGCGCAGCAGCCGGACAACAACGTGGTCCGAACCGCCTACCAGGCGCTGGCCGCGGTGCTGGGCGGCACCCAGAGCCTGCACACCAACGCCCTCGACGAGGCGCTCGGCCTCCCGACGCCGGCGAGCGCCAAGCTCGCGCTGCGGACCCAGCAGATCCTCGCCTACGAGACGGGAGTGCCCGCCGCCATCGACCCGCTGGCCGGCAGCTACTACCTCGAGAACCTCTGCGACGAGCTCGAGGCGGACGCGCTACGGATCATGGCGCAGGTCGAAGACCTGGGCGGCGCGGTGCAAGCCATCGAAGCGGGCTTCGTGCAGCGCGAGATCGAGGAGTCCGCCTACCGCTTCCAACGGGAGATCGAGTCGGGCGAGCGCGTGGTCGTCGGCGTCAACCGCTTCGCGGAGGAGAGCGCCGCCGAGGTGCCCATCCAGGCCATCGACCCCGAGCTGGAGAGGAGCCGCGCCGCCGACCTCGCCGCCTTCCGCGAGGGCCGCGACGGCGCCGCGCTGTCTAGCGCGCTCCGGGACCTGCGCCGCGCGGCGGAGAGCGGCGGCACGGACGGTGCCGCGCCGCTGTTCCCGGTCGTGCAGGCCGCCCTCGCGCGCCGCGCCACGCTCGGCGAGGTGTGCGGCGTGCTCAGGGAGGCGTGGGGCGAGTACCGCGGCTAGGCGCCGTCAGGCCGGGCGGACGAGGAGCGGGCCGAGGGGGCGGCCGCCCAGCAGGTGCATGTGGAGGTGGAACACCTCCTGGTGCGCGTGCTCCTTGCAGTTCACGATGAGGCGGTAGCCGCTCCCGAGGCCCTCCTGCGCCGCCACCCGGCGGGCGACCGTGAACAGGCGGCCCAACGCGGCCTCGTGGCGCGGCTCGACGTCGTCGGCCGTCGGGATGATCTCGTTCGTCACTATGAGGACGTGCACGGGCGCCTGCGGGTGGATGTCGCGGAACGCCGTCACCAGCTCGTCCTGGTAGACGATGTCGGCCGGGATCTCCCGGCGGACGATCTTGGCGAAGAGCGTGTCGTGCGGCGCCCCGGCCGGCTTCTCTGTCTCTTGGCTCATGCCACAGTCTAAGGCGCCTCGGGGTCGGCGCCCGGCCGGGCCACGCTCACGCCGCCTTCAGCTCCGACATCGTGAAGAGCGCCCGCAAGGCCACCCCCTCGGCGGCCAGGGCCCCGGGCCCGCCGGCCTCCCGGTCTATCACGCACACCGCGTCCGTCACGGTGGCGCCGGCGCCCCGCAGGTCGCGCGTCGACAGCACCACCTGCCCGCCGGACGTGACCACGTCCTCCACCACGAGCAGCCGCCGCCCCGCCAACTCGCCACCCTCCGCGAAGCGCCGCGTGCCGTACTCCTTCGCCCTCTTCCTGACGAACAGGGTCGGCAGGCCCGTCACCTGCGACAACGTCACCGCCAGCGGCACGCCGCCCAGCTCGAGGCCCGCCAGGGCGTCGACGCCCGCGGGCACCAGCGGCGCCATGGCCTCGGCGATCCCGCGCAGCAGGCGCGGGTCGGACTCGAACATGTACTTGTCGAAGTACTCCTTGCTGGTGGCGCCCGAACGCAGCAGGAACTCGCCGCTGAGGAGCGAGCGGGAGACGATCGCGCGGGCGAGGTCGTCGCGGGTCATGGCGTCGATGGTAACCCCAAGCGGCCACCGGGACGGGCGTGGCAGCCTTCCGGTCCCTTGTGCTAACATCAAGCGCTTCAGTGGCGAGGCGTCACCGCCCGCCGAAGACGAGTCATTCAGCCGGGGCACGAGCACGCGGCCCCGTAGCAACGGAGGAGAGAATGCCGCGCGTCTGTGCCGTGACCGGGAAGCGCACCCGTAGCACCACCACCAGCATCCGCAAGGGTTCCGCCAAGCGCAAGGGCGGGGTCGGCCTCAAGCAGGTCGGCGTTCACAAGCGCACCCTGAAGCCCAACCTGCAGAAGCGCACGGTGTGGGTCGACGGGCGGCCCATGCGCGTCTGGTTGAGCGCCAAGGCCATCCGCCAGCTCGACCCCACCATGTTCGTCAACCCGAACAAGCCGGCCTGAGAAGGCCGAAGGTCGTGACGGGCTCGGCGCCGCTCCCCGTGGGCGGCGCCGCTTCGTTGCGCCTCGAGGGCGTCACGGTGCGGTTCAACGACTTCGTTGCCCTCGACGACGTGTCGTTCGAGGTACCCGCCGGGGCGTCCCTTTCCGTCGTCGGACCGAACGGGGCGGGCAAGTCGACGCTGGTGAGGGTGATGCTCGGCCTCACGGTGCCCCTTGCCGGCCGCGTGGAGGTGCTCGGGCAGAGGCCCGGCGCCACGCCCGCGCGCATCGGTTACGTGCCGCAGCTCAAGACGTTCGACCGCACGTTCCCCGCCACGGCGCTGGAACTCGTGACCACGGGGCTGCGCCGCTCTTGGCCCGGCAGGATCGTGCCGGCCGAGCGGGAACGCGCGCTGGCGGCGCTGAGGCGGGTGGGCGCCGCGCAGCTGGCCGACCGGCCGTTGGCGCGCCTCTCCGGCGGCGAGCTCCAGCGCGCCTACCTGGCGCGCGCCTTCGTGAGGGAGCCGGCGCTGGTCGTGCTGGACGAGCCCGCCACCGGCGTCGATTTCCTGGCCGAGCGCGACATCAACGACCTCATGGAGGAGTACCAGGCCGGCAGCGGCGCGACGGTGGTGATGATCACGCACGACCTCGCGGCCGCGCGCTACCACGCCGATCACGTGCTCGTCCTGAACCGGCGGGTGTGCGGCTTCGGCGCGCCGGCCGCCGTCATGACGGACGAGACCCTGCAGGCCGCGTTCGGGCACAAGCGTCACCGTCACGCGGCCGCCCTATGATCGCCGCGTCGCCGTGACCATCCTGGATGCGCTCTCCCTGCCGTTCTTCCAGCGGGCCGTGCTGGCGGGCCTCGCCATCTCCGTCATGGCGGGCCTGCTCGGCGTGTTCGTGGTGCAGAGGCGCCTGGCGTTCCTGGGCGACGGCCTGGCGCACGCCGCCTTCGGCGGCATGGGCATCGGCGCGTACGTCATCGTCACGAGCGGGTTGATCGGGGGCGGCAGCGCGCTACTGAGGCACCCGCTGTGGGTGGCGCTGCCGTTCACCCTCCTGGCGGCGCTAGTGATAGCCGCGCTGCGCAAGCGGACGCGCCTCAGCTCCGACACGGCCATCGGGGTCGCGTTCGCCGTGAGCGTCGCCCTGGGGGTCACGTTCTTCTCGCTCATACCGCCCGACGTGAACCTCGGCGTGTCGGTCATGGACCTGCTGTTCGGTTCCATCCTGGGAGTGCGGCAGGGGGACCTCGTCGTCATCGCGGTCGTGGCCGTCATCAGCGTCGTGGCTTCGTTCGCGGCGTGGGGCAGGCTGGGTTACGCGACCTTCGACGAGGAGCTGGCGCGCAGCGACGGCGTGCCGACGGACGCGCTGGAGCTCGGGCTCTTCCTGCTGGCGTCGATCGTGATCGCGGTCAGTGCGAGCGTGGTGGGCATCGTCCTCATGGCGGCATACCTGGTCATACCCGCGGCCGCCGCCCGGCTGCTGGCCCGGACCCTCGCGCAGATGACCGGCTTGAGCGTGCTGCTCGGGGTGGCGAGCACCCTCGTCGGCCTGGCGCTCTCCTTCTACCTCGACGTGCCGAGCGGCGCCACCATCGTGCTCACGCAGGCGGCGCTCTTCGTACCGGCGGCGCTATTCGGGCAGCGCCGGCGCGGGCCGTCGGGTTGAGGTCGCCGGCGTCAGGTCCGTGGCGGCGCTCGCCGGCCGGCCGCCCAGCTTGGCGGCGAGGTCCGCCTTGAGCGCCGGCAGGCCCTCGCCCGTGACGGCCGACACGGCCAGCGCGCCGTAGCGCAGCGCGAGCTCGGCGGCCACCTGCGGGTCGGCGGCGTCGAGCTTGTTGAGCACCACCTGCCCCGGCACCTCCAGCTCGAGGTCGGCGAGCACGCGCTGCACCGCGGCGACCCGATCGGGCGCGCCCGGCGTGGCGGCGTCGACGACGTGAAGCAGCAGGTCCGCGTCGTGCAGCTCCTCGAGCGTGGCGCGGAACGCGTTGACGAGCTCGTCGGGCAGGTCGCGGATGAAGCCCACCGTGTCCGTGTAGACGACCTTGCCGCCGTACTCGCCAAGCTCGGGCAGCCACCCTTCGCGCGTGGTCGGCCGCAGCGTCGCGAAGAGCTCGTCGCGGGCCACGACGTCGGCCTTGGCTAGCGCGTTGAACAGGGTCGACTTGCCGGCGTTGGTGTAACCGACGAGCGCCACGGTCGGGGTCGTGCCGCGCCGGCGCTGCTTGCGCGTCTCGCTGCGGCGCCGGCTGATGGCGTCGACGGCGTCTTCCAGGTTCGCGATGCGGTCACGGATCTTGCGGCGGTCGACCTCGAGCTTGGTCTCGCCCGGTCCGCGCGTGCCGATGCCGCCGCCCAGGCGGCTCATCGCCAGCCCGCGGCCGGCGAGGCGGGGCAACTGGTAATGGAGCTGCGCCAACTCCACCTGCACCTGCGCCTCTAGTCCGCGCGCGTTCTGCGCGAAGATGTCGAGGATCACCTGCGTGCGGTCGAGCACCTTCAGCTTCGTGAACGCCTCGATCTCCCGCGCCTGGGCGGGGGAGAGCTCGCGGTCGAACACGAGGAGGTCGGCGTCCTCGTGGAACGCCAGCGCGACCACCTCCTGCAGCTTCCCCTCGCCCACGAGCGTACGGGGGTCGGGGCGGTCGCGGTGCTGCACGGTCGAGGCCGCCGTGTAGGCGCCCGCGCTCCTGACGAGCTCGGCGAGTTCCGCCATGCGCGAGTCGGACTCGACCGCGCCCTCGCGGCCGACCAGGCCGACGAGGACGGCGCGCTCCGTGCTGCTAAGGCGCACCTCGCGGCCGCTCGCGTCGCGGGCGAGTTCCTCCTCGAGGGCGCGCAGCCGCTCTAGGAGATCCATGTCCTCGAGCTCGCGCACGCTCATCGGCCCCTCGACCAACCAGTCCTCGGCGTCGCTGGCGCCGGGCGCCACGAAGGCGAGGTGCGCCGGCCCCACGGCGGCGCCCTGGTTGCCGCCGTGCGGGGCGCTCACCTCGATGGCGACCATGGCGTCGAGCCGGTTCATGAACAGGGTCGTGAGGTCGGTGCCCGACAGGCCGGTCGGCCTCAGGTGGGTGTGCACCAGCCGCAGCCCGCTGAGGCGCGAGCGCGCCTCGCCGGTGGTGGGAGGGAGGGGCGTGTCGGCGGCGTCGCCGACGGCCACCGTGACGACGCGGCCGCGGCGGTCGAGAAGTAGGCACACGCCGCGCCCGAACTCGGTGGTCAGGTCCGCCATGGCGCGCGCCAGCTCGGTGGTCGCGGCCGCCTGGGGCGGCACGCGCCGCCGGTAGAGGTTGCTCAGGCGCTTCAGCTGGTTGCTCTTGAGACCGCCAGTGCGGCCGTGCACCTTCTCGATGTGACGACTCCCTCCGGTGACGCGCCGCCCTCTGCCGGCGGCGGGCGCTGGCCGCATTCTAGCCACCGCCGGGGGCATGCTAGGCTCTGCGCGATGCGGCGACTACGCGCAGCGCTGCTCTGGCCGGCCCTCCTCGCGGCCGCGCTGTCCGTTGGGGTCGCGGCGGCGCAGAACCACAAGACGGTGCGTGGCGCTCGCGACCTGGGCGGCGTCTGGGTGGAGCTGCTCGACCTGGCGCGCGCCGCCGGCGTCGTCGCCACCGACGCGGGCACCACGCTCACGTACCGCGGCCCGAATGGCGTCGTGACGTTCTTCGCCGGCTCGAGCACCCTCCTGCAGCAGCTGCCGGGCGACGCCGGCCCGACGGAGACCGCGGTCTCGGCGCCGCTCGTGGTCGACGGGCGGGATTGGTGGGCGCCCCTCGACGCCCTCGAGTACCTCGGAGCGCAACCGCTCGACGGGGCGACCGCCCTGAGGTTGGCCGACGGTAGCGTCGCGGCTCTCGCCATCGGGCCGTTCCCGGGTCGTCCCCTGGAGGCGGTCGCGCCCGACGTCGCCGCGTGGGAGGCGACGGAACTCGGGCCCGGCGTCACCGTGTTGCGCCTCTACGACGAGGGGGTGGAGCTCAGCCTCCTCGACCTGACGCTACTGCCCCTGGCACTGCCAGAACTCACGGCGCAGGTGGACTCCGCCCTCGCCGCCGCCTGGCGCTCGGGAGCGGGCGCAGACAACGTGCTGCTCCTGCAGGTCGTGGCGCTCGACGAGAAGCCGTGGGACGCTACGCTCAGGTTCGTGCAGTCGGGTCGGGAGCTGGAGGTGCGCCACCCCTACCGCCTGCTGCTCCAGCAGGGCGATCCCGAGCTGGTCGGTCCGGCGGCGCCCGTGGCCGGGGTGGTGCTGCTGCCGGCGGCGTTCGACCTCTACCGCCCACTGGGGGTGGAGTGGGCCGGAGTGTCCGCCGAGGTCGCCTTCAGGCGCTGAGGGCGGCGCGGCGCCCTGTAACGTGGAGTCGAGCTGGGCGGGCGTGGCACGGCCACCGGACCCGCCGCCGGAGGTCACTAGATGAGGTTGGTCATCTCGAGTGCCGTGCGCACTCCTATCGGCGCCTTCCAGGGCGCCTTCAGCAGCGTGACTGCCGCCGAGCTGGGGGCCGCCGCCGTCGCGGAGGCCGTGAGGCGAGCGGGCGTGGCGCCCGACGGCGTCGACCTGGCGCTCATCGGCAACGTGCTGCAGGCGGGCCAGGGCCAGGCCCCGGGGCGGCAGGCGGTCATCAAGGCCGGCCTCGCCGAGTCCACCCCGGCCGTCACCCTCAACAAGATGTGCGGTTCCGGGCTGGAGGCGGTCATCCAGGCGGGCCGCGCCATCCTCGCGGGTGACGCTCAGGTCGTGGTGGCGGGCGGCATGGAGTCCATGACCAACGCGCCCTACCTGGTGCCCGGCGCGCGGTCGGGCCTGCGCCTCGGCGACGCCAAGCTCATCGACTCGATGATCAAGGACGGCCTGTGGGACGCCTACGGCGACAAGCACATGGGGTCGTGCGCCGAGCTGTGCGCGAACAAGTACGCCTTCGGGCGCGAGGCGCAGGACGAGTACGCCGAGCGCTCGTACCGGCGGGCGCAAGCGGCGGCCGAGGACGGCACCTTCGCGGCCGAGATCGTGCCGGTCGAGGTGCGGGGCAGGCGCGGCAGCGTGATCGTCGAGAAGGACGAGGGGCCCGACCAGGTCGACTTCGACAAGATGCCGCGGCTCAGGCCCGCCTTCGAGGCCGACGGGACGGTCACGGCCGCGAACGCCAGCACGCTCAACGATGGCGCCGCCGCGCTCGTGGTGACGTCCGAGGAGGTGGCGGCGGCGCGCGGCATGCCGGTGGTGGCCCGCATCCACGGCTGGGCGGGCGCGGCGCTCGCGCCGGAGTGGTTCACGGTCGCCCCGGTCGAGGCCACGACGCGCCTGTTCGACCGGCTGGGTTGGAGCCCGGCCAGCGTCGACCTCTACGAGGTGAACGAGGCGTTCAGCGTGGTCCCCATGGCCGTCATGCGCGAGTTCGGCCTCGGCGCCGACGTGGTCAACGTGCATGGCGGCGCGGTCGCGCTCGGTCACCCGATCGGGGCATCGGGCGCGCGCATCCTCGTCACGCTCATCAACGCCTTGCGGCTCAAGGGGAAGAGGCGGGGCGTCGCCAGCATCTGCATAGGCGGCGGCGAGGGGCTGGCCTTGGGGCTCGAGCTGGCCTGACGTCCGTCCGTCAGTCGTGGTCGTCGTCGCCCACGGCGAGCTTGTCGGGCATGCGGCCCATCTGGACGGCCTCGGCCACCATGGGCGAGATGCCCCAGGCCACGATGTCGAAGGCGACCGCCGCGTAGTCGTACTCGACCTTGTCCATCTCGATCTCGATGCTGCCCTCGTCGAGCGTGAGGAGGGCGTAGTCGGCGCCCGGCTCGCCGTTGAGCGACAGGCCCACCGAGCCGGGGTTGACGACCAGCCCGCTCGGGCCGACGCGCCTGAAGAACGGGACGTGCGTCGCGCCGGAGGCGAGGATGGAGCAGCGGTGCTGCTCCAGCAGGCGCGTCAGGGAGTGCGGGTCCTGGTTGAGGTTGAGGCGGCCGCCCGAGCTGTCGACGGTGCCGTGGAAGAAGCGGAGCCAACCGGCCGGGGTGTTCACGCGCCTCTGGACGGGCAGGCTCTGCAGGAACGCCAGGTGGTCGGGTTCCAGCACCCCCTTCGTCCAGCTGAGGATCTCGTCGGCCACGCCGCGCCGGCGCTTGCCGGTGGCCACGAAGTCGTAGGCTAGGCGCTCGTCCGACGCGCCCAACGTGCAGGCGACGCCCTCCGAGCGGATGAGGGCGATGGTCTCGTTCGGCGCGGGACCGTACCCCACCAGGTCACCGAGGCAGAGGACCATGTCGACCCCCCGGTCCTTGAGCGCCGCCAGGACGGCCTCCAAGGCGATGACGTTCGCGTGGACGTCGGAGATGAGTCCGATGTTCACCGCGTCACCTCGCCGAGGCGCCCGCGCGACGGGGCGGTCATGGTCGGTCGTGACCGCCGTTCGGGTTCGGTCCGCCCTCGCGGACGAACGCGGTCAGCAGCGTGACGGCGCCGTCCAGGTCGGACTTGGAGACCATCTCGGTGACGGTGTGGACGTAGCGCGACGGGGTCGAGATCGTGAAGGCCGGGGCGCCCGCACGCCCGCGCTGCAGTGCGGCCGCGTCGTTGCCGCCGAGCGGCAGCACCTCGAGCTGGTAGCGGACGCCGTGGCGCTCGGCCAGGTCGATGAAGTGGTCGAGGAGCCAGCGGGTGCTGATGATGCTCGAGTCCATGACCTTGAGCGCCGTGCCCGCGCCGAGCTGGGTGACGCGCAGGTGCTCGCCGATCTCGGGCGTGTCGACCGCAAGGGTCGTGTCGAGGGCGATGCCGAAATCGGGTTCCACCGCGTAGGCGCCCGTCTGGGCGCCGCGGAGGCCCACCTCCTCCTGCGTGGTGAACACGGCGTAGAGGTCCGAGTTCATGTCGGAGCCTTGCAGGCGCTTGATGGTCTCGATCAGGATCCAGCAGCCGGTGCGGTCGTCGAGGGCCTTGCCGGTGACCACGTCGCCCAGGTCCTCGAACTGCTGCCGCAGCGTGATCATGTCGCCCACGCGCACCTTGGCCTTGACCTGCTCGCCGCTCAGGCCGAGGTCGACGTAGAACTGATCGAGGGTGGGGACCTTGGTGCGCTCCTCGGGCGTGCTGATGTGGATCGGCTTGCCCGCCGGGTTCATGACGCCCAGTAGCGTCTCGCCGGAGATGGAGGCGTGCACGTGCACCTGGCGCGCGAAGAGGTTGCGGGGGTCGAAGCCGCCGAGCTGCTGGACCCTGACGAACCCCTTGTCGTCGACGTGGCGCACGAGGAAACCGATCTCGTCCATGTGCGCCGCGACCATGACCTTCCGGGCGCCTTCCCTGCCACTCCGCTTGACGGCCGTCAGGTTCCCCATGGCGTCGACCGACAGCTCGTCGACCAGCCCGGCCAGCTCGGCGCGGACGATGGCGCGCACCTGTTCCTCGCGCCCGGGGACCCCCGGCGCCTCCGACAGTCGTCTAAGCAGATCCATGCCGGCGAGTCTACCGTGCTGGTAGCGCGCCGGAGCGCAGCCACGCGGTGGTCACGTCGACGAACTGCTGCGGGCACTCCTCCTGCGGCAGGTCGCCGCACTCCTGAAGCTGCACCAGCGTCGCGTGCGGGAGCTCCGCGGCCAGCCGCTCCGATTCCGCGAGCGGGACGCTGCCGGGCGCGGCGCCGGCGAGGACCAACGTGGGCGTCGTGACGTCCGCGACCCTGCCGGCCAGGCTCGCCGGCGCCCCCACGCGCGAGACCTGCCACAGCGCCTCGTCCCAGCCGTCCACCGTGGTGCCGACGGCGCGCGCGGCGCGCTGCGCGGGCGTGATGGCCGTCGGGTCGAACCAGGCGCCCTCGTACATCTGCGTGCCAGGTGGGCCCGCGACCTGGCGCATGAGCGCGGGGCCGATCCGGCGCATCTGCGGCGTGGCGAGCAGCCAGCCGGGCGCGCCCCGCCCCTGGCCGAGGAGGTAGGCGGGGGTGCCAACGAGCACGAGGCCGGACACCAGCTCGGGGTGCCTCGACGCCAGTTCCAGCGCCAGCACGCCGCCCGAGTTGACCCCCACCACCACGACCCGACCCGGGGGCAGGCGCTCGAGCAGCGCCACCGTCTGGGCGACCTGCGCGTCCTGCGAGTACGGGTTGGTCCCCGGCGCGAAGTCCGCCGGCAGGGGCCTCCCGGCGAGGCCGAAGCCGGGTCGGTCGAAGGCCATCACGGCGCCGAGCTGCGCAAGTCCGGCGGTGACGGCGTCGAACGAGAACGCGTTCGAGGCGTAGCCGTGCAGTAGCACGAACGTGAGGGGCGCCTCGCCGGCCCCGGCGTACGGGGTGTCGAGGGTGTAGAGGTCGACGCCCTCGGCCCGCACGAGCCGTCCGTTCGGCCGGGCGGCGCGCGCCACGGCGGCGGGGAGCGGGACGGTGTCCGGGGGCGGGGAGATGGGCACCACGAGCGGCACCACCACGACGCTCACCACGAGCAGCAGGATGATGGCGAGCGAGACCTTGATGCGGAACGGCATGGCACCCACTCTACGCGGGTGCCGCGGCCGGGGCGGGCCGGCGCGCTGCCGCCGACGCGCTCAGCTGTCGGACCAGTCCGGGGCGCGCTTCTCGAGGAAGGCGCTCGTGCCCTCCCGCATGTCGGCAGTGGTGGCGACGAGTCCGAACAGGTCGGCCTCTATCTCGAGACCCTGTTCGAGGGTGACGTCCAGGCCGCGCACGACGGCCTCCTTGGCGAGCCCCAGGGCGATGGGGGCGTTCCTCGCCGCCTGACGCGCGAGCTCGAGCGCGGCGGCGAGGGCGTCGTCCGCCACGCGGTTGACGAGCCCCAGCTGCAGGGCCTCCTCCGCCGACACGTGGCGACCCGTGAGGATGAGGTCGAGCGCCCTGCCGAGGCCGATGAGGCGAGGGAGGCGCTGCGTGCCGCCGAAGCCCGGGATGAGGCCGAGCCCGACCTCGGGCAGCCCCAAGCGCGCGCCTGGCGCCGCCACCCGTAGGTCGGCCGCCAGCGCCAGCTCGAGCCCGCCGCCGAGCGCGAACCCGTTGATGGCGGCGACGGTCGGGAAGGGGAGCGCGGCGAGGGAGTCGGTGACGTCCTGGCCGCTAAGCGAGGTGTCGCGGCCGGCGAAGGCGTCGCCGAGGTCGCGCAGCGCGCCGATGTCGGCGCCGGCGACGAAGGCGCGACCGGCTCCCGTGATGACGAGGGCGCGCACGGCGCCGTCGGAGCCCGCCAGGTCGAAGGCCGTTCCTAGCTCGACGAGCACCTCTTGATTCAGGGCGTTCAGGGCGGCCTGGCGGTCAACCGTCACGACGGCGACCTCGCCGTCGAGCGCGTAGCGGATGTGCTCGAACGCGAACTCCTCGTTGTCTTCGGGCGTTGCGTGGCGGTCGTCACTCATGTTCCCTACTCCTGTCAGCTGGGCGCGGCCGGGGCGCGCGCTCAGTAGTTGTAGAAACCTTCGCCGCTCTTGCGGCCGAGGCGGCCGGCCCTCACGAGCTGCCGCAGGACGGGCGCGACGCGGAACTTGGGGTCGCCGAACTCGCTGAGGAGCGATTCCGTGGCGGCGAGGCAGACGTCGAGCCCGACCAGGTCGGCGAGCGCGAGCGGTCCGATGGGCATGTTGGCGCCCAGCTTCATGGCCTTGTCGATGTCCTCGGCGCTGGCGACCCCCTCCGCGAGGGCGTGGGCGGCGTCGTTGATGTAGGGGACGAGCAGCCGGTTGACGATGAAGCCGGGCTTGTCCTCGCACACGATGGGCGTCTTGCCTATGCCCTCGGCGAAGGCGCGGGCCTGCTCCACCGTCTCCTCCCGCGACCTGAGGCCGCGCACGACCTCCACCAGCGCCATCATGGGAACCGGGTTGAAGAAGTGCATGCCGCAGAAACGTTCCGGCCGACCGCTGAACTCGGCGATGGCCGTGACGGAGAGGCTCGAGGTGTTGGTGGCGAGGAGGGCGCCGTCGGAGGTGACGGCCGCGAGCTGGCCCCACACCTCGCGCTTGACCTCGAGCGACTCGAACACCGCCTCGATGACCACCCCGGCGCTCTCGAGCCCGCTGATCCCGTGCCGGAACTCGACGCGCGTGACCGTCTCGACAGCGGCGTCCTCGCCTATCGACTCCTTCTTGACCATGCGCGCGAGGCTGCTCCTGATGGCGGCGTCGGCGCGCTGGAGCGCCTCGTGGCTCGTGTCGAGGAGCACGACGTCGTGGCCGGCCAGCGCGCACGTCTGCGCGATGCCCGAACCCATGGTGCCGGCCCCGATGACGGCAACGTTCATGCGCGGCTCCCTTCGCCTCGCGCCTTGGCGGCGGCGAGGTCGGTGGTGGCGTCGAGCGACGCCCTGATCATGTCCAAGATGGCGGCGTCCAACACCTCGGGAGCCACGAAGGTGGCGTCCCCGATGCGGTTGCTGGCCACCAGCATGCAGCCGGTGCTGACGCCACGCAGCTTGCCGAGCAGGAAGAGCGCCGAGGCCTCCATCTCGAGCGCCAGCACGCCCTTGGCGGCGAGGGCGGGCACGGAGCCGGGCGAGGTGGCGTAGAAGGCGTCCTCAGTCTGGATGAGCCCCACGTGCGTGGCGGGGCGTAGGCGCCTGGCGGCGGCGGCCAGCGCCGCCGTCACCTCGAAGTCGGGCACGGCGCTGTACGGGTCTGCGCCGAGGTACTGACGCGTGGTGCCGTCGTTGGCGACGCTGCCGCTTGCGACGATCAGGTCGCCCGGCTCGATGGCCGCGTCGACCACCCCGCTCGTGCCGATGCGCACGAGCGTCTTCGCGCCGAGGCGCACGAGTTCCTCCACGACGATGGCCAGGCTGGGACAACCCATGCCGGTGGCCTGCACGCTCACGCGGGTGCCGCGGTAGGTGCCCGTGTAGCCGTAGAGGTGGCGGTAGGAGTTGTAACGCTCGGCCCCCTCGAGGAAGGTGTCGGCCACCAACGTGGCGCGGTCTGGATCGCCGGGTAGGAGGACGATGGGGGCGATGGCGCCCTCTGGCGCGCGCACGTGGAGCTGTGTCATCGGCGCCAGGATACCAAGCGGGGCGTATGAACCGCCGCACGCCGCCCACCGCGCCCGGGTGCTAGAGTGCCGCCGATGACCGACCTCGAGGACATCCTCGCGAGCCTGTGGGCACAACTGCCCGGGTGCAAGGTGGTGGCCGTGGCCGGCATGGACGGCCTCCTGGTCGAACGCCACCCGAGCGACGCTCAGGCGGCGGAACTCGGTTCCGCGCCCGACGAGGCGGCGCTCGAGCACGTCGCGGCCGACCTCACCACGGTCCTTACCCTGGTGGGCGGCGAGATGAGCCGGCAGCTCGGGGCGGCCGTGGACGAGCTCGTCGCGCTCGGCGCCAGCGGGGGTTACCTCGCGCGGCGCATAGACCCGGAACTCTTCCTGTTCGTGATCGTGGGCGCGTCCGCCGACCTCGGCTCCGTGAGACGCGAGGCGGCCGACGTGTGCGGCCGCCTGGCGGGCGCCTTCGCGTGACGGCGCAACCGGACCCGGTGCAGGAGCTGCTCGACGAGCTCCTGGCCGTGCGCGGCGCCACCGTGGCCGCCCTGGTCGACGGTGCGGGGGACCTGCTCGCCAGCCGCGCCCACGACGATGACGCCCTGGAACGCGCCTCCGCCCTGTTGACGAGCGCGCTGGCCGCCGCCACGGCGCTGGGCGGACTCCTGCCGGACGACGGCGGTGGGCCGCGGCCCAAGCAGGTGATGGTGAACCTCGACACGGGGCCCCTGCTCTTCGTCCCGCTAAGTGGCAGCGACCGGGTGGTCGTCGTGGCGGTGCGCGACGACGCGGACCTGGGCAGGGCGCGCCTGGCGGTCAAGGGTCGCCTGCGGCGGTTCGAGGAACTGACGGCGGGCGCCGCGCGCGCCTGAGCGGCGTTCGCCCGCTGGGCGTCGCCCCGCGCTCGGCGGGTAGCCTGGGGCATGAACCCACTCAAGTTCGAGATCGACAAGGAGACGGCGCGGGGCCGGCCCACGAACGGTGCCGTCATCGCGCACACGCCCGACGAGTTCCTGCTCGACTTCGTGTTGGTGGTGCCCGGCCAGCAGCCGGTCGTGACGTCCCGGCTCGTCACCAGCCCGCGTCACGCCAAGGCGCTGCTGCGGAGCCTCGAGGACAACTTGGCCCGCTACGAGGCGAGGTTCGGCCCCATACCCGAGCCGCCCCAACGCGACGACGCCGCGGCGCGGGCGCCCGGCGACGACGGCGGAACCGACTCCAACTGACGCGCCTGTGTCTTCCACTACCCGGCGGCGCCGGAGCCGATGATGTAGTGACGCCATGCGCGAACGCGTCACCGTCTACTTCGACTACGTCTGCCCGTTCTCGTGGCGCGCCGCGGAGCTCATCGCCCTGATAGAGAAGCCACTTGGGCTGGAGGTCGCCTGGGAGCACTTCTCGCTGTTCCAGAGCGAACACGCGCGCGTCGCGGGGGAGAACGGTGGCGCCTGGCAGCTCTGGAACGAGCCGCTGGACCGCGCCGACAAGAGCGGCTGCAAGGGCCTGCTGCCGTTCCTCGCGTCACTGGCGGCCCGCAAGCAGGGGCCCGAGGCGCACGACGCCTACCGTCTGGCGTTGCAGCGCGCCAACCACCTGCGTTACCAACCGTTCGACTTCGCGACCGTCACCGGCGTCGCGCGCCAGGTGGGCCTCGACCTGGCGCGCTTCGAGCACGAGCTGGCGAACCCGGAGGGCCGCACCGCACTGGCCGTGGAGCACATGAGAGCGGCCGCGCAGGACGTGTTCGGCACCCCCACCCTCGTGTTCCCTGGCGGGCAGACGGCCTACCTGCGGCTGCAGCAGGTCCCGAGCGGGGTGGAGGAGGCGGTGGGGCTATTCACCGACGTCAGGCGCATGCTCGAGCGCTACCCGTACCTGCAGACGGTGAGGCGGCCACGCGCCAAGGGCAACTGAGCAGCGGCTAGCGCGGCCAAGGCGCGCCGCCACAATGTAGACTCGGGGTGTGCGGCTCGGTCACAACGTGGGCCACGGCTCGGACGTGGGTCGTGTGCGGCCATTCAACGAGGACTTCCACCGTGTCTGGAGCTTCCCGCTCGACGGCGGTGATCTCACGTTGCTGGCGGTCGCGGACGGCATGGGCGGCGCGGCGGCCGGCGAGGTCGCGAGCAAGCTCGCCACCGAGGTGCTCGACGAGTCGTTCTCCCGCTACGTCGAGGAGCTGCGGGCCCACCGGCCCGTGGTGGGGGTCGGCAGCCTCATCGACAAGGCCATGCGGCTCGCCAACCGGCGCGTGTACGCCGCGGCCATCAAGCAACCGAACCGGCGCGGAATGGGTAGCACGCTCACGTGCGTGGCCATCCTGAAGGGGCGCGCCTACCTGGGTCACGTGGGCGATTCGCGCGCCTTCCTGGTGCGCGGCAGCAAGATCTACCAGTTGACCAAGGACCACTCGTGGGTGGAGGAGCAGCTCGAGAAGGGCCTCCTGAACGAGGAGGAGGCCGAGAGCCACGAGTGGCGCAACCTGATCACGCGCGTGCTCGGCACGCGGCCGCAGGTGGCGCCCGACGTGATCGAGCTGGCCATCGAGCCTGGCGACGTGCTCGTGCTCTCCACCGACGGGCTGCACGGCCTGGTCAAGCCGGAGGAGATACTCGCCGAGATCAGGTCGAACTCCGACCGGCAGTTGAACGTGGAGATGCTCATCGCCCTTGCCAACGAGCGTGGCGGGCCGGATAACATCACGACAGTCGTGTTCGGGGTGGAGCCATGATCGTCTTGTGGGTCGTCGGGGCGCTCCTGCTCGCCCTGCTGCTGCGCGCCCCCGCCTGGCTGCTCGGGGCGCTCCTGTCGCTCGCCGTCCTCCTCACCGTGGCCGTGCTGTGGCTGGGCGGGGCGGAGCGCGCCATGGCGCCGCTGATCCTCTCAGCGCTGGCGCTCGGCCTCCTCGTGCCGGCGACCGTGCAGGTCGCCAAGAGCAGCCGGGTCGCACCGGCCAGCCGCAGGCGCCGGCAGGTCGGCGAGGCGCGCGCCGCCACGAGCGGGTCCTCGCCGCAGTTCGACGCGGCCGACGTGCCCGGCTACACGCTGCTAGAGAAGGTCGGTTCGGGCGGCATGGCCAGCGTGTACCGCGCCAAGCGCCTGTCGGACGGTCAGGTGGTGGCGCTCAAGATCCCCATGGAGCAGTACGTCGCCGACGCCAAGTTCATCAGGCGCTTCCACCGGGAGGCGGAGGTGGCGCAGCGCCTGAACCACAAGAACATCGTGAGCACCTTCGAGCACGGCGCCGTGGGCGTGCAGCACTACATGGTCATGGAGTTCGTCGACGGGCGCTCGCTCGAGGGGTACATCGAGGCGCACGAGCTCGACATCCCGCTGTCGGTGGAGATCATGCAGCTCGTCGTGCGCGCGCTGCAGCACATCCACTCCGCCGGGATCATCCACCGCGACATCAAGCCTGCCAACGTGATGATCACCCGCGGCGGCATCAGGCCAGCGGACGGCAAGGACGGCAGCCGCCTCAGGCCCGACGCGGTCAAGCTCATGGACTTCGGCATCGCTGGCGGCAAGGTGCTGTCGCGCCTCACCATGACGGGCGCGCGCGTCGGCACCCCCGTCTACATGTCGCCGGAGCAGGCGCGCGGACTCAAGATCGACCACCGCTCGGACATCTACTCCCTCGGGCTGGTGTTCTACGAGATGCTCACCGGCCAGACCGCCTTCAAGGGCGGGTACGAGGCCATCGTCCACCAGCAGATCTTCCAGACCCCGCCGCCGCCGAGGCAGGTGGAGTTGCGGGTGCCCAAGGCCCTCGATCAGCTGGTGATGCGGATGATCGCCAAGGACCCCGACGACCGGCCCACCCTCGACGAGGTGTACGACACGCTGCAGAGCGTCGACCTGGAGGTCGACGAGTCGGGCAGCCTGCCCACGCGCCTCGTCGTGACGGTCTCGGCGCGCCAGGGCGTGTTGCGGATCCTCGATCCCGAGGGCAACCTGCACAGCTCCGTGGGCGACATCGGGGTGGGCGAGGGGAACTTCTCGGCGGCGCCACTGTCGGTGGGCGTGGACTCGGGCGGCGACCTGTTCGCGGCGATCTTCGAGTACCGGGTGGGCCAGCAGAGCCACAAGATGATCCACAAGCTGGCGCCGGACGGCAGCGTGAAGCTTTCCTTCGGCGCCTACGGCATGCAACCGGGCGAGTTCCTCTACCCGGTGGCGCTGGCGGTGGCGCCCGACGACACGGTGTACGTCCTCGACAGCGAGACTCACCTGGTGTCGCGCTTCACCAACGACGGGCGTTACCTCGCCAGCTTCGGGGGGCCGGGCAAGGGGCACGGGACGTTCAACGACCCGCGCGACCTGGCCGTCGACCTGAAGGGGAACGTATACGTGCTGGATTACGGCAACCGTCAGGTGCAGCGCTTGGGCGAAGACGGTGAGTACCAGACGCGCTGGGCGTTCAAGGTGTCGGCCGAGCAACCCGGCCTGCGCCTGCTAGACGGCATGGCGGTCGACGCCGATTGCAACGTGTACATCTCCGACGCGGGCGCCAGCAAGGTCCGCAAGGTCACGGCCGACGGCCGCGTGGGCGTCTCGTTCGCCCTCGACGCACGCCAGGGCGAGGTCACGGACACGCTCGTCGACCTGGGCGTCGACGACTCGGGTTACCTGTACGCGGGGCGCCGCGGCGGTCACCTCATCAGGAAGTTCGATCCGGCGGGTCGGCTGCTCGAGACCTTCGAGACGTACGCCCCGCTCGTGCAGATGATGGTCGACGTGAGGGAACGCAGCGCGCCGCTCGTCGACACGGCGAGTTGACGGACTAGGACGCGGTCACGGGGGCCGCCGCCGCCGGCGGCCGGGCGCGTCAGAGCCCGGGGATCAGGCCGATGATGCGGGAGAACAGCAGCTCGAAGAACCGCATGAGTCGCGGGATGACGCCGGTGGCGCTCAGCACGAAGAAGAAGACCATGAAGCCGAGCACGCCGAACTGCGCCACCTGCATGATGACGCGGCGCACGTCGGGGTGACCCCACGCCAGGGCGGCCCGCCCCATGTCGAGCGGCAGTAGCGGGAAGAGGTTCACCACCGCGTGCAGGAGCGAGTAGCTGGCGGCCACCTCGAAGGCGAGGTCGAGCACTGGGCTGTTGAGCGAGCGGAAGAGGGCGGCGAGGAGGAGGCTCACGAAGGCGACGACAAGGTAGGCGCCGATGCCGGCGAGCCACACCCACGCCTCCGCCCTGCCGCGGCCGCGGTAGTTGCGGGAGTTGACGGGAACCGACCTGGGCCACCCGAAGCCGAGCAGCAGCAGGAACAGGACCCCGAACGGGTCGAGCTGGCGTTGCGGCTCGAAGGCGGCGAAGCCGGCCAGGCGCGGGCTGCGGTCGCCCAACCGCTCGGCCACGAGCGCCTGCACGATGTTGTGGAAGATCAGCGCCATCAGCATGACGATGGCTGCGATGACCAGGATGCTGGGTTGGCTGATGAGCCTCAAGAACATCGCGTCACTCCAGACCGCCGGCGTGGCGTTCGGCGCTCACCAAACGCCTCGCAAGGTCGAGTTCCTCTTCGAAGGTCGAAACCCGGTGCTCGGCGCGGGCGCGGGCGACTTCGTCCAGCACGTGCCCGATGCGGGGTCCCGGCCGCAGGCCCAAGGCTACCACATCGCTTCCACGCAGCTTCCGGCGGGGCGGGGCGGTCTCGAGCCGTTCGAGGCGCAGAGCCAGCTCCGGGTCGATGGCGCGCAGCAGCCAGCGGGCGGCCGGGTCGAGGGCCTCGAGTTCCTCGTCGCGCAGCGCCTCCGGCCTGCCCTGGTGCGTGGGGCGGAGGGCAGGCCGAAGCACGCGCAGTACCCGCTCCACGCTCACGAGGTGGCGCCTGGGCCAGTTGAACTCGTCCACGTGCGCCTGCAGCTCCGCCTCGTCGACGCCGACCATGAGGCCGAGGAGGTACGCCTCGCTCGGAACCGGTCCGGCCTCGCGCAGGGCGTCGAGGGCCGTGGCCAGTGCGAGCGGGTCGAGCAGGCCCGTGGCGCGCGGCAGCCCGAACATCGCCTCGAGGGCGTGCAGCTCCGTCAGGACGGTCAGCGCCGGCGCGACCCGCGGCTCGTCGAGGGTCAGCTCCAGTTCGGCCCGTAGCCGGGAGCGACTCACGTTGCCGAGGAAGCGCGGGTCGAGGGCGGCGTTCGCCTGCGCGAGCGTGCCGCGCTCGAAGCGGAAGCCCAACCTGCCGGCGAGCCGGGCGCCGCGCAGGATGCGGGTGGGGTCCTCGACGAACGAGAGCGGGTGCAGCACGCGCAACTGGCGCGCCTCCAGGTCGGCGGCGCCCCCGAACGGGTCGATCAGTTGGTGGGGGAGGGGCTGGAGCCTCAGCGCCAGGGCGTTCACGCTGAAGTCGCGGCGCGCCAGGTCCTTGCGCAGCGAACTCGGGGTGACGGCGGGGAGCACGCCCGGTCTGGCGTAGGTCTCCTCGCGGGCCGTGGCGAGGTCGAGCATGACGCCGCCGTCGAGGGCGAGCGTGCAGGTGCCGAAGTCGACGTGGCAAGACAGCGTGCCGCCCAGCCGCGCCTGAAGCCGCATGCCGAAGCTCTCGGCGCTCTCGCCCTCGACGACGAGGTCGACGTCCTTGACGCCCGCGCCGAGGAGGAGGTCGCGGACGGTGCCGCCCACCAGGTAGAGCGGCATGGCGCCGGCGGTGGCCGCCGCCTCGTCGAGCACCCGCTTCACGCTGTTCGGCAGGCGCGGCAGCAGCCGGGCGGCGAGGTCGTCGGTCGTGTCCGACCGGTGCCGCGCGCCGATCAGGTCCGTGCGCGTGACGATGCCGACGAGGCGGCCGTCATCGACGACGGGTATGCGCCCGATGTTGTGGGCGAGGACGAGCGCCTCCAGCTCCGGGAGGGTGGCGCCGGGCGGCGCGCTGACGACCTCGCGGGTCATGAACCCGCTGACCTGCGAGTCGGCCAGGCCGAGGCGGACGGCGCGGTCGAGGTCGCGGCGCGACACGACGCCGAGTACCTGGCCCGAGTCGTCGAGGACGGGCATCCCGTTGTGCCCGAACGTCAGCAGCTTGCTGCTCGCCTCCGCCACGGTGGTGTGCTGCGTGACGGTGCGCACGGGCGTCGTCATGAGCTCGCGCGCCGTGAGGGCGGGGGTGGCGTGATGTGCGAGCGCGGCCGTCACCCGCTGCAGGGCCGCCTCGGGCGGTTCGTCGGTCTTGCCGAAGGCGGCGCCGGGGTGGCCCGCCCCGCCTATCGCCTCCTCGAGGGCGGCAGCGCAGTCGAAGCGCTCGTTGCTGCGCGCGAACACGAGCGTCCGGGCGTCCATGCGCACCGCGGCCACGGCGGCGTCCGCGCCGTAGAGGTCGAGGAGGTCGTTGACGGTCGCGCTCACGCCACCGACGTAAGGGTGCGTGAAGGCTGCCACCGCCACGGGGCGCCGCGCCACCCGCTCGAGCCGCGCGTTCGCGAGGAGCGCGTCGCGGAAGGCGCTCTGGGCGGCGTCAAGGCTGGTGTGTGCGAAGCGGCGCACCACCTGCAAGTTCGCGCCGGCGGCGAGGAGGTGGGCAGCGGCGCGGTAGTCGTCGGCGCGGGTCTGGTCGAAGGTCAGGTTGCCGGTGTCCTCGTGGATGGCCAGGAGGGCGAGGGTGGCGACGGGCGGGGGGATGACGATGGCGGTCGCCATCAGCTCGCGGGTGAGGAGGCTGGCGGTGGCGCCGATGCGCTCGCTGATGCCGCGCGCCGCGGCGATGCTCCCGGGCCCCTGCGGGTGGTGGTCGTAGAGCGTGACCGGCACGCGCCCGAGCAGGGCGTCGAACGGGCGGATGCGCTTGGGGTCGTTCGTGTCGACGACGATGAGCTCCTCGACGGCGCCCTGGTCCACCTGATCCGCGGGGGTGAGGTCGAGCTCGTCGCGGTAGAGGCGCAGGAAGGCGCCGATCTGCCGGCTGAGCGCGCCCTGGATGGTCGCGGTGGAGCCGGGGTAGAGGAGCTTCGCGAGCGCCAGGCTGGCCAGGGCGTCGAAGTCGGGCTGCTCGTGGGTGACTATCAGCCGCATCGGCCGCCGCCGAAGTCGGGGTTCGGTCGGCCCCGGCGCGGGCGCCTGCCTTCAGCCGTCACGCGTCAGCCGTGCTCCTGGTTCCGCCCTCGTGGCGGCGTGACCGCCGTGCCGGCCTGGGGCGGCGGCGGTGGCGACGGCTGCGGTGCGGTGCGGCCGTCGGGTGGGCGGCGGGAGTTGTTGAGGTAGAGCATGATGGCGCCGGCCACGATGAGGCCTATCGGGACGAGCCACCGCAGGAAGCCGCCGCGGCTCCCGAAGATGAGAAGTTCGAAGAAGAGCGCGAGAACGATGAAACCGATCAAGCCCCACACGGCGGTGCGGGTGCCCGCGCTGCGTTGGTGCGGGTTGTCGGTGAGGACGCCTTGCAGGTACGTGCCCACACCGGTGGCGGCGAGGATGAGGGTCCAGGCGTAGGCCCAGCCCTGCCAGTGGGAGATCAGCGTGAAGACGAGCAGCATGAGGCCGATCGTGGCGAGGATGGTGCCGGGGACGGCGAGAGCGGCGTTGGTGGCGGGCATGGTGAACGCCAGGAAGATGAGGACGGCGCCGGGGACGATGATGAAGAACGGCCATCCGACCTGCGCCAGGTTGAGAGCCGGGCCCAGCAGGAACAGCACGCCGAGCACGATGAGTCCGATGCCGATCAACAGGTCGCGCTGCTTCATGACGTCGACCTCCCGTGACGAGTCTAGCGCCCCGGCGGGGCGCGCGGAGTGACGACCCGCGGCGCCCCGCCGGCGCGGCGGGAGGCTCAGCTCCTGAGCGGGGCGTCGCGCCGCCCGGCCGCCGCCGGCCGGTCCTTGCGGGGGCCCGCCAGGCGACCGCTGATGGTGGCCAGGGCCATGCGGGCGTGGATCAGGCCGTTCTCGATGAACACGTCCGACGTGCGCGTGCCGCAGCCGGCCGAGCCGATCACGAACAGCCCGGGGACGTTGCTCTCGAACGTGGCGGGGTCGAGCGCGGCCGCGAGCGTGCCCTCGTCTACCCGCACGCCGGCGCCCCTCAGGAGTTCGGGTGGGGCGTAGTAACCCGTCAGGAGGAAGACGCGGTCGGCCGGGAGGCGCAGCTCCGCCCCGCCCTGGTCGACGACCACATCGTGGGGCGTGATGGTCTTGACGACGGTCCCGAAGTGGGCCGCGATGGAGCCCTCCTTCACGCGGTTCTCGAGGTTCGGGCGGATCCAGTACTTGAGACTGCGCCTGAAGTCGTGGCCGCGGTGGACGATGGTCACGAGAGCCCCGGCGCGGTGGAGGTCGAGGGCGGCGTCCGCGGCGCTCGAGCCAGCACCGACGATGACGACGCGACGCCCGAAGTGGGCGTGGCCCTCGTCGTAGTAGTGCGACACGTGTGGGAGGTCCTCGCCCGGCACGCCCAGCAGCTTCGGGGTGTCGAAGTAGCCGGTGGCGACCGCCACGTAGCGGGCGGTGGTCTCCTCGAGCGGCTCGCCCGCCCGGCGGCGCCACGCCTCGGCGGGCCGGCTGCGGAGCGTGAAACCGCCGCGACCGCCTGGGCGCGGCGCGGCGATGCCGACCACCTCCGTGAAGGTGGCCACGTCGAGCTCCTCGTTGGCCACGACCTTGCGGTAGTAGTCGATGGCCTCCTTGCGCGTAGGCTTGTCGGTGGCGGTGACGAGCGGGTGGCCGCCCACCTCGAGCCGCTCCGACGTGGTGAAGAAGAGCATGTTGGTCGGGTAGCGCCTGATGGCGTCGACGACGGCGCCCTTGTCGAAGAGCCGGCAGGTCAGGCCTGCTCGCTTGGCGAGGATGGCGGCCTCGATGCCGATGGGGCCCGCGCCGACGATCGCGAGGTCGATCATGTGGTCAACCTACCAGCCGCGCCGCGCCCGGGCGAGCGCTACCCGTACCCGTGCCTAGGCGTGCTGGGCGCCGACGCGGCTCACCGAGGGCCCCGGGCTCGGGCTCTGCCCGCCGCGCCTCACACTTTCCCGCACGAGGGGCAGTCGGCGCAGAGGGGGCAGTGCTCGCAGTCGGGTCGGCGCGCCGTGCACACGCGCCGACCGTGGAGGATCAGGGCGTGGTGAACGAAGATCCACTCGTCGCGCGGGAACGTCTTGGTGAGGTCGAGTTCCACCTTGTCAGGGTCCGTCTCCGTGGTGAAGCCGAGGCGACGCGCCACGCGGCCGACGTGCGTGTCGACGGCGATGGTCGGCACGCCGAAGGCGTTGGCCAGCACCACGTTCGCCGTCTTGCGCCCCACGCCCGGCAGCGCGATCAGCTCCGCCATGGTGCCAGGCACCTCCCCGCCGTGCCGCTCCACGAGCAGCCTGGCCGTCGCGACCGCGTTCTTGGCCTTCGTCCTGAATAGCCCGATGGTCTGGATGTAGGGCTCGACCTCTTCGGGGGTGGCGGTCGCGAGCGCAGCCGCGTCGGGGTAGGCGGCGAACAGGGCCGGCGTCGCCAGGTTGACGCTCACGTCGGTCGCCTGGGCGGAGAGCAGCGTGGCGATGAGGAGCTGGAACGACGAGCCGAACTCGAGCTCCGTCCGCGCGTCGGGGTATCGCCGCTTGAGCTCGCTCAGCACCCTCTGCGCCCGGGCGCGGCGCGCGCTGAGCGACTCCCGGCGTGAGGCGGCCATGTGGCGCATGCTACCGCTTGCGACAGTGTGCCGCTGGGCCCGGGGCTAAGTGACCTATCCACCAGCTCTACGCGCCCGCGCTCGGGTAGGCTGGGCGCGGCCCGGGTAGCGTCCTGAAGTGCAGACGGGGCGCGATCCGCGCGAGCTGGGAGGCAGGATGCCGGTTTTCGAGTACAAGGTCCGTGACCGGAGCGGCAAGGTGATCGCTGGCACCACGGAGGCGATCTCCGAGCGCGACGTGGCGTCGGCGCTCAGACAGAAGGGCTACTTCGTCACCGAGATCAAGGCCCCCAAGTCGGGCCTGTCGGCCGACATCAAGCTCCCGAAGTGGCTCGACTTCGGCAGCATCCCCACCGTGCGCGACATCACCATCTTCTCGCGCCAGTTCGCCACCGTCATCAACGCCGGCCTCCCCGTCGTGCAGAGCCTCGCCATCCTGCAACGGCAGGCGCCCAAGCAGGGCCTCAAGGACGCGCTGAAGCAGGTGCGCGAGGACGTCGAGACGGGCCAGCAGCTCTCCGACGCCCTCGCCAAGCACCCGCGCCTATTCAACAAGCTCTACATCTACCTGGTGCGCGCCGGCGAGGTGTCGGGCAACCTCGACGGGATCCTCGACCGCATCGCCGCGTACATGGAGAAGCAGGCCGCGCTCAGGGGCAAGATCAAGACGGCGCTCACCTACCCGACCGTCGTCCTCGTCATAGCTCTGGCCGTGACGTGGTTCCTGCTCACCGGCATCGTCCCGCAGTTCGCACAGATCCTCGACCAACTCGGCGGCGACCTGCCCGTCATCACCAAGGCGCTGATCGCCGTCTCCGACTTCCTCCGCTACCAGTGGTACGTGATGATCGGCCTGATCGTCGCCATCGTAGTCGGCCTCGGGCTCTTCTACCGGACCAAGAACGGCAGGCGAGTGATGGACGGCTTCACGCTGCGCATGCCCATCGTGGGCACGCTCGTGCAGAAGAGCGCCATCGCCAGCTTCTCCAACACGTTCGGGTTGCTGCTGCGCTCCGGCGTCAACATCATCGAGTCGATCGAGATCACCAAGGGCACGGCCGGCAACGCCATCATCGAGGACATCCTCGACGAGACGAAGGACAACGTCCAGCGCGGCGAGCAGATCAGCACCACCCTCATCAAGTACCCGGCGGTGTTCCCGCCCATGGTCTCGTCCATGATCTCCATCGGCGAGGAGACGGGCGCCGTGGATCACATGCTCGAGAAGGTGGCCGGGTTCTACGAACGCGAGGTCGACGAGGCCGTCGACAGCCTCACGGCCGCCCTCGAGCCCATGCTCATCGTGTTCCTCGGGATCATCGTCGGCTTCATAGTGGCCGGCATGTTCCTGCCGATGTTCTCGATCATCGGGCAGTTGAGCGG